>DMMK01000496.1 GCA_003453085.1 Verrucomicrobiales bacterium | reverse complement strand
GCATAAAACGGAGCGAGTTGACCGCCTGCACGACCACATCAGGTGAGAGATCTTTGAGAAGAGGCTCCAGCTTGGCTAGCACCTCCTTGTCAGTTTTTTTCAGGTAGGATTCGCTGATGCGCAAAGCGGCGGCGCGCACCCTGGCATCGCTGTCACCGAAAGCGTTCATGATCACTTGACGGTCTGTGGCACCCAGCCCCTCCAGGGTCCAAAGCGCATGCATCCGGCCGAGTGGCGAGCTGCCTTTTTGCGCCAGTTCGGTAAGGGCTGGTACCACCCTCTTGTCGCCCTTCAGCACGATGAGCTTCTGGGCGGTATCGCGCCACCATCCGTTGGCATGGGAGAGATGCTGGACCAGCTGCTGTGAGGTCTCCTGCAGCATGTGCGGCTGCGGGCCGGGGGTAAAGCCATCATGAACGAGACGGTAGATGCGGCCATGGCCCACATACTTGTCATAGCCTTCATTGAGCACCGCCGTGTGCAGGTAACCACCCTCAGGCACCCAGGCACTTTCCTGAATCACACCATGGTGCATGTCCACAATGTAAAGGCAGCCATCGGGGCCTGTCGCCGTCCAGACAGGACGAAAAGTCATGTCCGTGGAGGTGATGAATTCATCGCCGGGAGTGGCATTGGCCAGGACGCGCTTTCCATCCACATTCCGGACCTTGGCCCGGCGGATCAGACGACCCACGGGCTCCGGCAGAAGGTAATCTCCCTGCATCTCTTGCGGAAGACTGTTGCCGCGATAGATGGACTGCCCGCAGCAGGCGGTGAAGTGGTTCAGGGTAACCTTGATATTGTGGATGCGGGTGAGCCCGCTCTGAGTGTCGAACATCTGCACCCCCGGAAAGGTTTCGGCAAAGCCGGGCTCAGTTTCATCAGGCAGCGTCAAACTTCCATAACTCGGGAATTGCTGAAATCCGAAGGCTGGATTTTCACCCCCCGCAGCTGAGCAGAAAAGCCGCCCTTCATCATCCATGGCCAGCCCCCATTGAGACGTGCGCCCGAAGATCTGGTTTGGCTCCATGCCCGCACCATCGCCTGTGATCCGAAAGCGCCGGGAAAGATTGCCACTGTAGAGGTGGTTGTCGATCCCCCACTGGAGGGCGGTGTCTTGATGCTCCAGGTTGTTCTTGGTAGGTTCGCCTTTGTAGAAGACCTTCTTCTCATCTGCGACTCCATCGCCATTGGTATCCCGATACGTGAGGAAATTTCCCGTGTAAGTCTCAGCAATGATGATGCGGTCATCCAGCGGCAGCACCATGCGCGGCAGAACAAGGTGATCCGCAAAGGGGGTGGCCTTGTCCAGGATACCGTCGCCATTGGTATCGGTGAGGCGGCTCACGCGCGAGAGAGGCTCGTTCTCACCCGTTGCCTTCACATCGTGCATGTAGGTCCGCATCTCCGCGACATACATGTGGCCGTCCCCATCCCAGGTGCACATCACGGGATGCACCACGGCAGGCTCGGAGGCCACGAGTTCCAGCCGATATCCCTTGGGCACTTTGATCCTGGCCAGGGCTTCATCTTTCGTCAGATCAAGAAGCGGAACGCGTGGCACGCCGCCGGGAAAGCGCCGGCTGGTGAGTTCTGGCGTCGGGAAATCTGCCGGGATGGCCGTGGCACAACGGTTTGTGACAAGCCACTCGATGGACCGGAGAAACACGGTCTGAAACCCGACGCAAGCCAGCGGGCCGGAACTCTCCCCCACGTGACCCATCACATTGGTGACCACCTTGCCCTTGCCGTAAGGCACCCACCACACAATCGGCTCATGTTTCCCAGTGCCACCCTGCTTGGCATCGTCAAAGGCGCTGAGCAGGATGTTGACATTCTCAGCAGGCCCCCGCTGCCCATGATACAGTTCGTCTTTCACATGCTTCCAGACAGGCGGCATGCCTGCGGTGATCGGATGCTGGGTGTCCCGTACCGTGACCTGCCACTCCCACTGCTTGCCATGACCCGAAGAGCGGCCTTTGCCCGCTGGTTCACGAATCACGGTCCCACTGTCATCAAGGTAAAGACTGGCTCCGTATAAGGTGTGACGCCATAGCAGCCCCACCATTTTCTCATACTCCACCCACCCGGTGAAGCTGTTATTGGCCGCGTGAACGACCACGACTGAGCCGCCATCGTTCACATACTTTTCAAAAGTCTTTTGGACCGCAACCGGCCACTTGTCACCGTTGTAGTCGAGGACCACACACTGGTATTTTTCGAATTGCGGATTCCACGTCGCCCAGGCCTCTGCGGATGCCCCCTTGGGAGGTGTATTGGATTCCATGGCCGAGAAGCCGGAGCTGTTCAGCAACGTCAAAAGAAATTCATTGCCCACCTTCCAGTCATGGTTGTTCTGTCCACCGACGACGAGCACGGAGATGGGGGCTGCACTTGCCAGAGAAGCAAACATGAATCCCAGCAGTGCCTGCATCATGGCAAGCACTCGCGGGCGTGGTGTCAGCAGTGAAGATCGGATCATGGAGATAAGAGGCCGTCAGAGGTTGGAGGGGCAGTGATGCCCCTGCCAAAGGCTGCACCTCTTTGTGCTGGCCGACAAATGATCCGCCATCCCCTAAAGCGGGGAGGTCTTTCGCCGGGCAGCCACCGTCATGAAAAGTGCTTGGCCACGGCTTCTGTGCGATTCTTCACCTGCAATTTGCTGCAGATGTTTTTCACATAGGTCCGCACGGTCTCGGTGCCGATCCCTAGCCTGTCGGCAATCTCCTTGTAGATGTAGCCTGAGGCCAACAGCTCGATCACCTCCAGCTCCCGTGGCGAAAGTTTGTTGGTTTCCACACTTGGCTTGGCTGGACTGCAGAAATATTGCACCACCCGGCGCGCAATATGGGCTGAAAAGGGCGAGCCACCCGCATGTACATCTCGGATAGCTTCAAACAGTTTCTCTGGTGAACCTGACTTGATCAGATAGCCGCTGGCACCCGCCTTGAGCGCGCTGAAGATACGGTCTGAATCTTCATAAACCGTGAGCATGATGAACTCCAGATCCGGGAGCTGCTTCTTTAAAGCGGAGACACACTCGATGCCCGACATGCCTGGCAGCTGAATGTCCATCAAAACCACATCTGGAGGCTGCGCCGGAATTCTTCGAACGGCCTCCTCGGCTGAATCCACGACATACAGACACTCAATGTCCCGGGCACTCTTGAGAACGAGCGTGAGTTGCTCACGCAACCCAGGGTCATCCTCGACAATCACAACGGTTTTCCTGTCTTTCATCGGCTTAGGTCGGTGAAGGGATAGAACGTTTAGTGGAAGCCGTTGCCGCAATCCTGACCTCAAAGCACACGATGGTACCTCCGCCAGAAGAACTCTGGATGGCAACCGAACCACCAATGGACTCCATACGACGGCGCATGTTTTTGAGGCCGTTGCCAAGGACTGCATGACCGGCATCGAATCCCTGACCATTGTCGGTGATGCAGATTTTCAAACAGGGTTCATTGAACTCAATGCGCACGACAATCTCTGTTCCATTCGAATGTTTCACCGCGTTGTGCAGGGCCTCTTTTACCGCAAGGGTGATGTTATGGCGGACCTCACTGGTAACTGGGCGCTGGTCAGGCACCACACAGGAATGAATGCGGCATCGGATCCGGGCCGACTCGGAAAGATTCTGCGTAAGCTGCGAGAGATAATTTACCAGGGCTTCCAGGTGGTCATGCTCTGGATTGACAGTCCAGACAGTCTGATAAAGCGCTGCCACCAGCTCGCGAGCCATGCCGGAGATGCGTTGAAAACTCTCACGGGACGAAGCTCTTTGAGGATCATTTTCTGCTAGGCCGCTCACCAGTGAGATATGCGTCAGCCGAGCTGCCAAGGCGTCATGCAGAT
>DMMK01000260.1 GCA_003453085.1 Verrucomicrobiales bacterium | reverse complement strand
GCTGCTGTTGCCCGTGATGGTGGAGCCGATAGTCAGCGTGCCTTTGCCATACTGATACACGATGATTTCAGGTGTGCTGGTAACGATGTCCACCGAGGCGCTCGTCACCGTGGCATTGGCGGAAATCGTGATTGAGTTGCCATTGATGGCGGTGATGAAGGCTCCAGCAGGAATCCCATTGCCAGTGACAGGCATGCCCACAACCAGGTTTGCCGCGGAGGAAACATTGGTGATGACGTTGCTGTTCACTGTGGTGCCGCCCGTGTAGCTGGTGCTGAAGGCCGCGATGGAGCCGCCATTGATGGTCTTGTTCGCAGATCCGGTGTTGCTGCTGACGAGGATGCCGCCAGCCACGCCGTCGCCCGAAAGCGTCAGGGTCTGCCCGCCGCCGATGGTGACCAAGCTGTCTGCCATGGTATCAAAACGGACGGTATTGAGGATCTTGCTACCCGTAAGGCTACCAAAGAACCCGGCTCCGCCGTTTTCGGAAACATCCATGCCTGTGTTCCAGGCGCTGACGTCATTCAGATACTCTCCTGCCACACGGTTGATGGCCTTGACGCGGTTGGCGGCACCGGCATCGGCCATGGCAAAGTCGAGGGCTTCACGGGCCGTGTTGCCGTAGGTGGCCCAGGAGATGATGCGGTTCTTGACGGCGGCGTTGGTGAAGTTGTTGAAGTTCAGGCTGATGATGCCGTTACCGTTGCCGGTGATTGCCTCCACAAAGTTCACTGCCGAACCTGTGGTGCGAGTGAGGTTGGAGCGGTTGTTGTTCGCATTCGCATTGCCCAAGTTCACTGTCATGCTGCGGGTGCTGCGTCCTTCGGCAATCAGTTCCGTGGTGCCTTCGCGAAGCTGAAGCACACTGTTGGCACCATTGGTAATGGCATAACCCACGGTGCTGTTGGCCGTGAGGTTGGCCAAGGCATGAACCACACCGCCGCTCAAACGGGCATTGTTTCCTCCCACTCGGGCCACATTCTGGCCGGAATGATCCAGAACAAGTTTGCCCCCGGCGATTTCAAAGCTGGCGTCCGAGGCCGTTGCATTGGTGGAACTCTGCAGGATCACGGTCCCACGGCCCACTTTCATGAAGCCAATGTTGTCAGGGAAGGTTCCAGGATTGCCTGCCATACGCTGGTCAAAAACCACTGTGCCACCTGCGTTGGCATAGAGGCGGACTGCGGTGCCGCCGATGGAGAGGGTCCCTGTGGCGGTGGAACTGCCAAAACGAACTTCACCAGATTCGTTCGTACCACCGATCCATTTGATCCCTGAACCCACAGTGCTCCATGAGGCCATGTTGAAAATCTGGCCTGGCTTGGTCATCAGGAGAGAGCTCTGGGCGTTGTTGGCGTTGCCCAACACAAAGCCCTGCTGGCTGGTGGTGCCGTTGATGGCAAAGGAGGTGGTGGTGGAGTCCGCGTTCGGGATCTTGGAGATGGCGGTGTCAGTCCAGAAACCGTTGCCGTCGCGGGTTGGGTCGTTCGGATCGTAATTGATGAGCACGTTGCCCTGGATCACCGTCAGACGGCCAGCGGCATTGTACTGCTTGTCATAGACGAAGTTTCCTTCGGTGGTCCCGGAGAGTTGCACGCGCAGCACTTCGTTTTCATTGGTGCGCACGCCCGCCACGGTCGGCAAAGAGGAAATGCGGTCGGCGATAGGCACTGCATTGCCATTGGCATCTCCACGGTCACCAAACTGGCCTCGGAAGAGGAAGGTGTTATTACCAGCGGTCTCAAACTGGATAAGACGGGAGTCAATGGCCAGGATGTCATTGGTGACGGAGGTGGATCCGCCATAGATGTTGCCATTGATAATGGCAGTGGCCGAGCCGTCCGTGCGCACCAGCGGTGTGAAGAGCACCTGGCCAGCAGCATCCACGTTATCAATGACCAGATTAGAGTACCAGTTGGTCAGATCATCATTCACACGCATAACGTACTGGTTAGCCTGGAGGGCCTTGACCAGGATGTTCTCATAGGCGGTAGGGGTGCCCACCTGGAGACCGCCGCCAGTGTTCAGAGAGCCATTGCCCTCAATGACAACACCGTTCCCTGCGCCACCTGCACCGAGGCCCTGGCGGCCGCTGCGGAGGAAGAGGGTGCCGTTGCTGATGGTGGTGACACCCGAGTAAGTATTGCTGCCATCCAGCACGACCTGGGCAATCCCCGTCTTGAGAAGACCGCCCGTGCCCGCGATGGTGGAGCGGATTTCCAAGTTGGCCGTGGCCACCACACCGTCAGAGGTGCGGATCATGGCGTTCTGGTTGTTGATGATCGCTTCACGGTTGCCAAAATTCAGCGTGCCACCGGCGATGATCGTCGCCAGGTTGCTGCTGTTTCCAGTCGTGAAGGAAGCGCTGCTGATCATGCCGGAATTGATGGTCAGCGTGCCATCCACATACATCTGGATGGGGTTGCCATCCACGTAGCTGGTGAGAGTGGTGCGATCATTGATCGGGGCAGTGGCCCCATCGCCGTTGTTGTCGGCAAGGGCGCCGAAACGGAGGGCATTGATGGCCGTGTTGTCACGCACGATGGTGAAAGCATCGGAAAGGTTGACGTTTTTGCCAGCGGCACCGCCTGCGACATTGTCAATCAGCCCATTGGCTGGCACGTAGTATTCAGAGTCATCCAGCGGACGCAGGATCTTCGTGGCCGCGTCATAGGTCATGAAGTGGGAAGCCGTGATGAACTGTTGGTTGCGCCCCTGGTTGAGGTAGTCCGAGGCACCGGCGTTGTTGAAGCCCAGGAGACGGATGTCGCTGAGGTATTCATGCGGCATGATGCCACCCAGAAGGCCGATGATGACATTCTTGTCTGTGGTGCCGACACCGTTACCCACCTGGGTGAGACCGCCGATGTTGTTAAGCGTGATACGGACGCTTTCAGGGGTGCTGGCGGTGCCGAACTTCGAGGTGGAGTCGAGGTTGTTGAACTGGAGGATGGCGCCGGAGCTGCGGCTGATTTCACCGATGGTCAACGAGATGGCCGTATTGGCACCATCCGTGGGCATGATATCAAAGATGTTGGTGCCGGAGTTGACGTTGATGCGTGCACCGCCCGTCGTGGCCAGGGACTCGCTGTTGTTGGTGGTGCCACCGATGATCTTCAGCCAGCCATGATCAAAATTGATGCTGGCGGAGTCGTTGATGCGGTCATTGTTGTTGCCGCCCACCACGCCTGCGCCGCTGCTGGCATCCAGGCGGTTGGTGTTATCGAGCGTGATAAGACCACGACGCTGAAGGTTGATGCTGTTTGTGCCGGAAAGACGGCCATTGGAACCGGAGAGCGTAACACCCCACTCAGCCCAGGCTTCAGCATCCCCCAGGGTCTGGTAGTCCACCCCATTGATGTTGGCCAGATTGTCCTGCCAGGACACAGCGGCTGTAATGAAGCGCAGCACATTGACACTGCCGGTGAAGGTGTTGTTGCCCGTGAGGCGCAGTTCACGTGCCCCCGTTTTGGTGAAACCGCCGGAGCCGACGATCTGGCCATTAACCACCAGCTTGGACTGGATGGTGCCAGTCTGGTTGCCCTGCTCGCCCAGCGTCTGCTGAATGGCGCTGCCGTCGATGTGGAACACATTGCGGTCCGCATCGCCCAGGAGATTGATCTGGCCCGTGAGGTAGGTGCGGGGGTTCGGGATGGTGGCATCGTTGCCCACATCAATGTAGTTCACACCCAGGTTGGTTTTGGCGCGCACGCCGTCCATGGTGATGTTGACGCTATGGCTAGTGTTCCAGTTGCGGTAGAAGTTCAGACGTGCGCCAATGTTTGGACCGACCCCGAGGTTGGAGTTGGTATGGTCCGCCAGAGTGGCACCGCCATAACCGATGGTGATACCATTGGTGATGTTGGCGGTGGTGAGGCC
>DMMK01000614.1 GCA_003453085.1 Verrucomicrobiales bacterium | reverse complement strand
TGGGCGGGGCGGTGGGCGCCTTCGCGGTGTAGTTCTTTGAGGGGAATGAGGAGGTCGTAGCTGAGGACTTTTTTGCGAAAGTTGCGCTTGTCCAATTCGGTGCCGAGCACGGCCTCGTAGAGCTGCTGGAGCTGGCTGAGGGTGAACTTGGGCGGCAGGAGTTCAAAGCCGATGGGTTCGTAGCGGAGCTTGCCGCGCAGACGCTGGAGGGCGGTGGCGAAGATGTCGGCGTGGTCGAAGGCGAGTGCGGGGATCTGACGGATGGGGAACCACCGGGCATCGGCGGCATCGGTGGTGGCCTGGGTGCGGTGGTCGGTGGGTTTGGTGAGGGCGTAATAGGCCACACTGATCACGCGTTCACGAGGGTCGCGTTCCACCGAGCTGAAGGTGTAGAGCTGCTCGAGAAAGAGTTTTTTCAATCCGGTCTCCTCCATGAGTTCGCGCCGGGCGGCTTCATCCAAGGTTTCATCCACTCGCACAAAGCCGCCTGGCAAGGCCCACTGACCTTTGAAAGGGGCGATGCCTCGTTCGATCAGGAGGACTTTCAGCTCGGCCTCATCAAACCCAAAAACAACGCAGTCCACCGTCAATGCCGCGCGCGGGTATTCATAGGTGTGTTTCATGCACAGCATGAAAGTGTATAAACAACACTATGTAAAGTGGAAAGACGGTGATTTTCCAAATGGTACATGCAATAGGCAAGGAGGCGGGCATTTTGAAGCCATGCATTAAGCCTGTTTCAAGTGGGCGGACTGCAATCAGATGAAGTCTAAAGAGTTGTGAATCAATGAGTTGAGCGGGCGCATCCAGTCGTGGCATGGCCAGTGCAACAGAAGGCTGGAGGTGCGTTCCGCACTTTTTGTTAACATCAACTCTACGACTCCTATGAAACTCATTCGCCTCCTCACCCTGACCGTGGCTGCCTCGGCCTTCACCCTGACCGCCGTGAGCTGCAAAGAAGAAAAAGGCCCCGCTGGCAAGGTGGGCGACAAAATTGACGATGCGCTGGATGCGCGCCCTGCCGAAGGCATCCGCGATGCTGTCGAAAAAGTGACGGAATAGTCGCCTCTTTTCCCCCCGATATATCAGGCTGGCGGTGGCCTCCCCCCCTAGCCGGGCCAGCCTGATTTTATTTTGACCTAACCAATTTATCTGAATCACGACTATGGGCTTTATTTCATGGATTGTTCTCGGCCTGCTCGCAGGCGGCATTGCTAAATTTTTGATGCCGGGCAAAGACCCTGGCGGTTGTTTCCTCACCATCATCCTCGGTGTGGTGGGTGCCTCTGTGGGCGGCTGGATCGGCACCCAGCTGGGTTTTGGTTCGGTGCAGCAGTTTGATCTGCGCAGCCTCGGCATCGCCATTCTGGGCTCCCTGGTGCTGCTGATGATCTATCGCGTGATCGCTGGGCGGAAATAGCCATGCCGCGAATCCTCGTTCCTCATTATTGATATCCCTCTCCCCCTGCCCTCTTTCACCTCATGAGTGATCGCAAAAAAGCCTTGGAAAAAATCCACGTCATTCCTGGTATGGGTTGCATGGTGCAGCCCAAAGGAGCAGCCTTTCGCGTTTGGGCTCCCCATGCCGAAAGCGTGTCAGTGGTGGGAAATTTTAATCATTGGGATCCGGCAGCGAATCCCATGCAGAGAGAAGAGGGGGATACCTGGTTTGCCCTGGTGGATGAGGCGGAGGAAGGACAAGGCTACCTTTACCACATTCGAAATGGGGAAAAGGAATTCACGCGTCCAGACCCGCGCGGGCGAGTCATGGAAAATTCTGTGGGCAATACGCTGGTCTGGAAGCCGCAGCCTGAAGAAGCGGGTCCTGCCTTCACGGCACCGAAGATGAATGACCTGGTCATTTATGAAATGCACGTGGGTTCTTTTCATGTGCCGGAGGGGGCTGAACACGGCACCTTCGCCAGCGCAGTGGAAAAGATGCCTTACCTGAAAAGCCTGGGCATCAATGCGATCGAGGTGATGCCAGTGGCGGAGTTTGCCGGGGATCTCTCCTGGGGCTACAATCCTGCGAGTCCCTTTGCGGTAGAGTCTGCCTACGGTGGGCCCCAGGGTCTGCTGGCCTTTGTCAAAGCGGCGCATGCCCATGGCATCGCGGTGATCATGGACGTGGTGTACAATCACTTTGGTCCCTCGGATCTTGGCCTGTGGCAGTTTGACGGCTGGTCTGAAAACGACAAAGGCGGCATTTATTTTTACAACGACCACCGCTCCAGCACGCCGTGGGGAGACACACGGCCTGACTATGGGCGTGGCGAGGTACGCACCTACATTCGGGACAATGCCCTGATGTGGTTTGAGGAGTATGGGGTGGATGGCCTGCGCTGGGACATGACGGTTTTCATCCGCAGTTGCCAGGGTAATCCGGGTCATCCTGACGATGATCTTTCAGAGGGCTGGGGCCTGATGCAGTGGGTGAATGATGAAATCCACGCCCAGTATCCGGATGCCATCACCATCGCCGAAGATCTGCGTGACAGTGAATGGCTGGTGAAGGGCACCGGCGCGGGTGGTGCAGGCTTTCGTACCCAGTGGAATGCGGCTTTTGTGCATCCGGTGCGGGAGGTGATGACCCAGACCGAGGACGAGCATCGGCGCCTGGAGGTCATTCAGTCGGCGCTGACGTGCTGCTTTGATGGGGATGTCTTCAAGCGGGTGATTTACAGCGAATCCCATGATGAGGTGGCCAATGGCAAGGCTCGGTTGCCTTCAGAAATTTCGCCCGATGATGCCGCGGCGCGGCCTGCGCGGCAGCGTTCGAATCTTGCCGCAGCGCTACTTTATACGGCGCCGGGCATCCCGATGATCTTTCAGGGGCAGGAGTTCCTGACGGATGAATGGTTCCGCGATGATGTGCCTCTGGACTGGTCCCGGCCGGAAGAGTTCAAGGGTGTGCTGGCCCTGTATCGGGATCTTGCGCAGCTGCGCAGAAACTTCGCCGGGACAACGGCGGGCCTGACGGGCCAGTTTGTCCAGATTCATCATTTGGAACATGATCGTAAAGTCCTCGGTTATCGTCGCTGGCTTGAAGGCGGGCCGGGAGATGATGTGCTGGTGGTTTTGAATCTCAGCCATCAGGCTGCGGACGATGTGCGCATCGGCGTGCCATCTCCAGGGCTTTGGAAAGTGCGCTTTCATAGCGATGCCCAAGTGTACGGGCATGATCTGGATGGTCATCCCTGTGTGGATGCGACGACGGTGGAAGGCGAATGGGAAGGCCAGCCCTTCAGCATTCATCTGGCCGTCGGCCCCTATTCGGCTGCCATTCTTTCTCAGGACGAGGATGCAGCGCAGGCAGTCTGAGGGTGCCGGGAGCCTGAAGGCACGAAGAGCCCCGAGCTGCGGCAAAGGGTGGAGGCAAAAGCTCGTTTGATTCTCAAGCTCGCGAAAATTCTCTGCATAAACCTGCTGTTGCGATTCGGACGGAGGCTTATCGTACCGGAGACTTCATGCAGCAGCGCCGCACCAATCTCTTGCTCATCCTGCTGGTCATCACGCCAGTGGCGTTGCTGACTTGGCTGGGCACCTATCTTATCCGTGATGCGGCGCGCAGCACGGATGCGGCAATGGCGGCAGTGCTGACGGAACGTCTGGCGGGCGCCAATCAGCAGCTTGTCAATGATCTGCGCCGATTCACCGACCGGCTGGACCAGATGGGCAATGCCCCGACAACCACGGCTGCGGAGATGGCCTCCGCCTTGGGCGGGCATGAATGGGTTGTTGAAACCTGGACGGCCACCTCAGGCGGAGTGGTGACACTGATTTCAGAAAAGCAGGATTTGCAGCCAGGGGAAGGCGCCGACCCCACGTCCCGTTCAACCATTTTGCTGGCACTGTTAAAGTCCGCGTTAGGCCGGGGTCGGGATGCTGTGGGACCGTTTTTTGCCTTGGAAAGTGCGGCAGGCCAAGTGCCTCCAGACCGCAGCCGGAAGGCGGTGTGGAAGACTTTTTCACGCACGGAAGGCTACCACCTGCAAGGTCTGGAGCGGCACGCTGTCCAGGTTCCGTTCGCATCTGGATGGCATGTGACTGATGGAGACTTCATCTATTGGCGGAAGCTGGGAGAGGGGAACCTCGTCTGTGCGCGGCTGGACAGCCAGCGGCTGCGCAGGGCCCTGTATGACCGCTTGCCGCCGCCTGGGCTGGAAAGCTACCCAGGGCGGATGGCGCTGGCCACGACGAGCGGGATTCAGCTCCATCTTGCAGGTCGGCTGCTGCCGGGATCCAATCGGCCGTCTTCTGCGCGGCTGGAATGTTCGGCCCCATTGACTCAGTGGGTGCTCAGCTATTCACCTGCATCCATCGAATTTCCAAAGCCCTATCTTTTTCCCATTCTGCTGGGGGTGGGATCCGGCTGCCTGCTGGTGCTGGCTTTGGCCTGGACCTTCTTTCGCGAGAATGCCCGGGAGCTTCGTCTGGCGCAGCAGCGGGTCAGCTTTGTGAACCAAATTTCACACGAACTGAAAACGCCGCTGACCAACATTCAGCTCTACACGGAGATGGCGGCCCACCGAATCGAAGACAGCGGCGATACGGTCGCCCAGCGGCATCTGCGGGTGGTGGAGACGGAGACGGCG
>DMMK01000294.1 GCA_003453085.1 Verrucomicrobiales bacterium | reverse complement strand
CCTGCCCCGAGCTTCACCTCGCTCACGTAGCAGGTCTAGCGGTAGGCTGCCCTGCACCTGATAACGATGGCCCTGAATACTTGCGTCGAGGTGAAGCTCGGGGCAGGTCCAGTCCCAGTCATACTCCCGGTAGAAACGTGCGGCATAGACCAAGGCTTCTCCGCGTGGACTCATCTCAAAAGCGTAGTAAGGCGTGAGAGTGAGATCGGGGGTAAGGAAGATCTCCACCCGGTCAGATCCGAGCACACGTTCTTTGACAGTGTCGCCCGTGCCCAGCACCAAGTCTTCATCCACGCAGTCAAAACGGAAGTGCAGCCGCTCCTCATCCCAAAGGGCGCGGAATTGAGTGGAGGGTGGAGGTGTGGGCTCCCAGGGAAAAGTGAAACGATCCAGACACACAGCGGCAGACCAGTCCAAGAGAGCGCCCCGACAGCGGTGGACAGGGTAACGATTGAGGGCAGAGGCGGCAGGTGTCATGGCAGAGATTCTTCATATTGACGGCAGTACGGGGACTCTGTCAGCATGAGGATTCATGTTTTCTGTTTTTCGCCATGCCCCAGATGCTTCCATGAGATGCCTTCTC
The DNA here is from genome assembly GCA_003453085.1 of Verrucomicrobiales bacterium. GTDB lineage: Bacteria > Verrucomicrobiota > Verrucomicrobiia > Verrucomicrobiales > Verrucomicrobiaceae > Prosthecobacter. Next base: position 4,826 of record DMMK01000294.1, on the reverse strand, counting down.
GCGTTAATCGCCTTTCCCCTTATGGCCCAGGAACCTTCTCCCCTCGTCATCGCCCATCGTGGCGCAAGTGGTTACTTGCCTGAGCACACACTGGAGGCCAAGGCCATGGCCCATGCTCAGGGTGCTCCTTCCATTGAACAGGATGTGGTGCTGACCAAGGACGATGTGCCCGTGGTGCTGCATGACATTCACGTGGATACCATCAGCGATGTGGCCAAGCGGTTCCCCGGGCGGCAGCGGGAAGATGGGCGCTTTTACGCCTTGGACTTCACCCTCACGGAGCTGAAGCAGTTGCGGGTCACGGAACGGTTCAACGCCAAAACGGGCCTGCAGGTTTTTCCCAAACGCTTTCCGATAAACACCTCCAGCTTCCAGATTCCCACGCTGGAGGAGGAGCTGCAATTGATCCAGGGGCTGAACCGCAGCACTGGGCGGCAAGCGGGAATTTATCCCGAGATCAAACAGCCTGCCTGGCATCGCAAGGAAGGCCACGACATCAGCCGCATTGTCCTGTCCATCCTCGAAAAATATGGATACAAGAGCCGGGAAGATGCCTGCCATGTGCAGTGCTTTGAGTATGAGGAAGTGAAAAGAATACGCTTGGAGTTAGGCTGGAAAGGCCGTCTCATCATGCTCATGGGCGGAGGTGCCAAAGGCACGGACGGCACCGACTTCGCCTACCTGCGTTCGCCTGCCGGTCTGGCGGAGCTGAAGCAGGTGGCGGATGGCATCGGCCCCGCGCTGGGCAGCATCATTGCCGAGGACCGCAGCGTGACCGCTTTGGTCAAAGACGCTCATGCTCAGGGTCTCAAGGTGCATCCTTACACCTTGCGTACCGATGAGCTGCCCAAGTTCGCGCATTCGGCAGATGACCTCATGGACTTGCTCTTCACTCAGGCAGGCGTGGATGGCCTGTTCACCGATTTTCCCGATGTGGTGCTGACCTGGTTGGCCAAGAAGCCCTGAGCAATGAGATGATAAAGGAGTATCCTGCGCTGTGAAAAACGTTCTCCTTTGCCTGCTGCTAGCCGCACTGGCAGCCTTGCTAGTTCTTCGTTTTCGCGAAGAACCTTTGCCTCCCGTACCAGCGGTCTCGGCGCTCAAGCAGGCTTTCACGATGACCCGTGAAGAGCCGGGTATGCAAGGGGCCGCCATCGGTTTTTGCCTGCTGGATGCCCAGGGGCAGGTGATCGAAGAACTGAACAGTCAAACGGCGTTCATCCCCGCCTCCACCCTGAAGACCCTTACCACGGCCACTGCTCTGGAAAAATGGGGGCCTGATTATCGTTTGGAAACAATCGTAGGAACCACGAATCCCCTTCAAGAGGGCAGCCTAACTGGAGATGTGATCATTCGTGGTGGTGGAGATCCCATGCTCTCACTGAATGACCTTGAGGACTGGGTGCTCACGCTTCTACAAAAAGGGGTGAAGCGCATTCACGGTCGCATTATTGGCGATGGTAGTTTATTCCCTGGCTCACTCTACGATGATTTTTGGAACTGGGGCGACATTGGCAACGGATACGGCAGTGGTGTCTCCGGCCTGAATTTGGAGCATAATCGCAGCCTCATACGGATTCGCCCCGGCGATGCAGTTGGGGCCAAAGCGACATTTCTAGTGGCCAGCCCTCAGGTGCCGAAGGTCCAGTGGGTGAATGAAGCGACCACAGGTGCCGCGAATTCAGGAGATGGCGTCGTGATTCACGGCGGTGAACGCACCGCAGTCCTGCACCTGCGTGGAACAGTACCTCTGAGTGCCGGTAACTTTGAAGTGACGGCGGCCGTGCCAGACTCGGAGCTGTATGCAGCCCATCACCTGCGGGTCTTGCTGGTGGATGCAGGGATTCAGGTGGATGGAGATGCCGTGAGCGCTGGCGAACTGCGCAACGCGGGTGAGTCTATCCCGGAGGCATCGGAGATTTTGATCAAGCATGTTTCGCCCTCGCTCAAGGAGATCGTCACCAGCATCCATGCCACCTCCGACAATCATGAAACGGAGTGTTTGTATCGTTTGTTAGGCATTCGCGAGGGGCGGCCTTCTGATGAGGTGCTGCGGGCCCACTGGCAGCAGCGCGGGCTGGTTTTTGAAGGGCTACGCATGGAGGACGGTTGCGGTCTCGCGCGGGCAGATTTCATCCGGCCACTGGATCTAGCCCGACTCCAGCATGTGGCAGGCGTAGGACCTCAGGGGGCGGTTTATCGTGAATCCTTGCTGGTCACAGAAGATGGCACAGTGAGGTGGAAGGGCGGGGCTATGTCGGGCGTGCGTTCCTACACAGGTTTTGTGAAAGGAGTTTCAGGGGCCGAGTTCAGCTTTGCCCTGATGGTGAATCATTTTTCTGATTCGCAGGCTGTGGCTCGGTTGCGCGAGGCCGTGTTGGGAATTTTGAAGGCTCGTTGAAATTCTTTTCTTCGGGATGATCCGTTTCTCTGCGGAATTTCGCAGGGGAGTTGCCATGCTTATCAAACCCACGCTTGTCTCTTCCGTTCTCCTCCTCTCCCTGGCCTCATGCGCCACCTACACCACGCCTGGGCGGCCAGCGAATCTTGGCACCTTCACGGACCCGAAAGTGAAGAAGGCCTATGTCGCCCGGCCCGCCATCAAGTTCCCGGCCAATATCGCCGTGGTGCGTGTGCAGGAGAGCGGCTACCGCTCCGATTCCGGCAGGGCGCACGGCTCGGGTGCTTACAGCGTCGTCACCACCCGTGACATTGAGCGGGCAGGCGATCTGGAAAAGCTTCAGAAGCTGCCGGGTCTCGAAGGCGTGGCGACGCTGAATCGTCTGCTGCTGCCCGAGTCCTTGAACAGTGACGAAGATCTGCGTGAGGCCGCCGCGAAATTGCAGGCCGATGCCATCCTCATTTACACGGTGAGCACGGAGTTCAGAAATGATGATGTGGTGCCTCCTTTGACGGTGCTTTCGCTCGGCTTGTTAAGCGTGAACCGTTTTGAAATCACCTCTTCGGCCTCGGCGGTGCTGATGGATACCCGCACGGGCTACATCTATGGCGCGCTCGAGGAGAACAACGACAAGGTGGGCGGAAGTTTCATCTTTGATGGCAGTGACCTCGCGAGGAAGAAAGCGGAACGCTCCGCCTATGAAAAACTGCTGGCCGCTTTTGATCCCTTCTGGCGGAAGACCTACGCTCGTTATCATTGAGTCACGTTTCTGTCGCATCTTCCTGGATGAAAAGGCCCTGTTCAGGCGTTTCGTTGACTGTTCATGACTCCCCCTGTTTATCCCCTCGTCCCTGCTCGCGTTTCCAGCCGCCGTTCTTTCATCACGGGTTCTGCCTCGCTGGCGCTGGCGGCGCTGACCTGTGAGCGGGCCTTCGGAGCGGTGAAATCTGCGCCCAAGTTCTCCGGCTACCCCTTTACTTTAGGTGTGGCTTCGGGGGACCCGGCGGCGGATGGCATGGTGCTCTGGACTCGCCTGGCTCCCAAGCCCCTGGAGGGCGGTGGCATGGATCCCGTGCCCGTCGAAGTTTCCTGGCAGGTTTCCGAAGATGAAGGCATGAGCAAAATCGTCCGTCAGGGCACCGCCATCGCCACGCCGGAGTGGGGCCATTCGGTGCATGTGGAGGTGGATGGCCTGCTGCCCGAACGCTGGTATTGGTACCAGTTTAAAGCGGGTGGTGAGGTGAGTCCCAAAGGGCGCTCGCGCACCTTCCCCGCGAAAGAGACGTTGCCGGAAAAGCTGCGTTTTGCTTTCGCCTCCTGCCAGCATTTTGAAACGGGTCTCTTCACGGCCTATGAGCACATGGCGAAGGAGGATCTGGACCTCGTCGTCCATCTCGGTGACTACATCTATGAAAAGGAAGGGCTGGATGGGCGTCTGCGCAAACACACCGGGCCAGAGATCAACACCTTGGAGTCTTATCGCAATCGCCACGCGCAGTACAAGAGCGATCCTGCCCTCCAGGCCATGCATGCCATTGTCCCTTGGCTCGTGACCTGGGATGACCATGAGTTGGACAACAACTATGCCAGCGATATTTCGGAAGAGAAGGACGTCAAGCCGGCGGACTTCCTGCTGCGCCGTGCCGCTGCTTATCAGGCCTACTATGAGCACATGCCCCTGCGCCGCAGTGCCATGCCCAAAGGGCCGGACATGCTGCTGTATCGCAACGTAAGTTATGGCCGGCTGGCCGATTTCCATGTGTTGGATACTCGTCAGTATCGCAGCGACCAGCCCTGTGGGGATGGCAGCAAACCGCTGTGCCCCGAAGCCTTGAATCCCAATTCCAGCCTACTCGGGGTCATCCAGAGAGATTGGTTGTTTGAAGGCCTCGCTAAATCGCCTTCGACTTGGAATGTCCTGGCTCAGCAAGTCATGATGGGGCTGACCGATCGCAAGGCGGGTGAGGAAAAAGGCTACAGCATGGACCAGTGGCCGAGCTGTGAGATGGAGCGCCGCCGCATCCTGAAATACTTCGATGAGCAGCGCATCTCCAACCCCGTGGTGCTGACTGGGGACATCCACAGCAACTGGGCGAACAACCTCATCACCGACTTCGACAACCTGGAGTCGAAAGTGGTGGCCACGGAGTTCGTCGGCACCTCCATCAGTTCAGGTGGAGATGGGTTGCTGAAACCGAAGACCCTCGATGCCATCTATGCCGAGAATCCTTTCGTGAAGTTCCACAGCGCGGAGCGTGGTTATGTGAGCTGCGAGATCACACCCCTGCATTGGAAAACGAACTACCAGGCCGTGGAGTATGTCTCCCGCCCGGGTGCTCCTTTGATCACTCGTGCCTCCTTTGCTGTGGCGGCTGGAAAGCCCGGTCTTCAGAAGGCCTAACTAAAAGCCATGAAAATGGATGTT
>DMMK01000737.1 GCA_003453085.1 Verrucomicrobiales bacterium | reverse complement strand
CCCTGCGTCAGAATCCAGCCGGGTGAGCACGGTGGTGCGGATGAGCGCCGGAGCGAACAGCTCGCGAATGCTCGCGCGCTTGAGCACACCAGCCTCTTTCTTGCGGGCCCATTCGGGGGACTCGGGCAGGAACGGACGGATCAAGATGAGCGGCAGGGCGGGAATGACCCCCGAAATCAGCGTGTAACGCCAGGCCTCGTGACCGCCATGGATGGCGGGCAGATCCAGCGCAAACTTGGCTGCCATCACGTTGGCACCCGCCACGAGCAGGCCACCGATGGAGGAGAATGCCTGGGTGTAACCCAGCACTTTTTCACGCTGCACATTGTCTTTGAACAGCTCGGCCAGCCAGGCCACAGCCGCCACGAACTCCACACACACGCCGATGAAGACGAGGCAGCGGAAGAAGAGAAGCTGGTACAAGTTCTGCGAGAAACCAGCCGCGCAAGCAGCAAAGGCATAGAGAAGGATGCTGTAAGTCAGCACCCGGCGGCGGCCCAGGCGATCCGTCAAATAACCACCGATGAGGCCAAAAACACCCCCTGCCAGAGCGGGAATGAAGAACAGCATACGCGCCCACTGCGTGAACTCCGGCGTCCCCGGCAGCAAAAGCGGCACCCCATCCGGCCCGACGCCGCCCAGGGAAGCCAGTGCAGGCTTCACAATCAGCGGCAGCATCAGCAATTCATAAATGTCGAAGGCAAAACCGATCGCCGCGATGAAGCAGATCAGCCATTGGGTGGAGGTGAGTTTGGGAGCGGGCATGGGAGGGAAAGAAGAGAGTTTGCGGTGGTTGGCAGATAGTTTGCCGTTGTTTTTAAGAGTCTGCGGCGCGGTTGAGCTGAGATTTCTGTCACGCCAGCTTCGGCCGCAGCATCTCGAGGATCTTCGGTACTTCCACCAGCGGGTCGGTGTTCTTCACCTCGTATTCCAGGGTGAACCAACCCTGGTAATTCGCCTCGCGCAGGATCTTCAGCACACGGTCCACGTCGCTCGGTTCATGCTCGCCTTTGGCGGCACCTTTGCGGCTGATTTCCATCTTGAGCTGCACATTCACGGAATACGGGGCGATCTTGGCCAGATCTGCATAGGGGTCTTCTGTGTGGAAGTTGCCGCTGTCAAAATTGATGCCCGCCCAGGGGCTATTGGCTGCTTTCACCATCTTGATGAGGTTTTCAGGCTCGGCCACGATGCCGCCGTGGTTTTCCAGGCCCAGGAAGACACCCTTTTTGGCTGCGTAGTCCAGGCACTCCTGGTAGGCCGCCTGGCAGTTGGCCACGGCTTCCTCTTCGCTCAGCCCTTTCGGCTGCGGTCCGGCAAACACCCGGATGTGCGGGGCGCTCATGATGGCGGAGTAATCAATCCAGCGCTTCACATCGGCGATCTCCTGGTCCAGCTTCTCCCCCTTCGGCAGGGCAAAGTTGTTGCCCACGGCTGTTCCTGCCAGCTGCACCCCGCGCAGGTAGGCGTGGCGTTTCACCTCCAGCAGGTATTTTTCATCCACATCGGGCGGGAAAAAGTAGCTGGTCACCTCGGCCCCTGGCACATTGTTGTCGGCACACCAGTCGATGAAATCCAGGATGCTCCACGGTTTTTGCCCTTCCTTGGCCTTCTGCTCCTTGCCGCGCATCCACTGGAAACGTTCACGGAAGCTATAGGCCGCCACGCCTAGCTGCATGCGGCTTTTGCCAGCCCGGTTAATCGGCTCAATGGCGGGGAGCGAGGCAGCGCCCAGGGCACTGAGACTGGTGGCAAGGAAGGAACGGCGAGTGGTCATGATGGAAAAACGGAGTGTACTGAACGTCGCGAAGAAACGAATATTAATTTTACGGTTCGATTTGATTCTCTTCCACCTGCGCCTCGGCCTGCTGGACTGAGATGGGCTTCTGCTCAGACAGCCCATAGTCGGCCGCCATTTTCGGGTTTTTCACCCCATTGACCCGCCGGATTTTGTTCTGCGTCACTTTCACCGCCCGGGCAGCACTGACGGTGATTCCATTGACTGAGCATCCGTCAATCTCATTGCCCGTGATGGTGATGCCTTCATTGCCCTGGAAATAACGGGTCTTTTCATTCTGCGGCAGCACCCGTCCCATCACGGTGATGGCACCGGTGGTGTAACTCTCCCGCTGCTGCACCTGGGTGCCCTGGCCCACATCGGTGATGCGATTGCCATGGATCAGGATGTTTCGACACCAGCCAGCTTCACGCCAAAAGGCATATTCCGGCCCCACGGTGATGGCCACGCCTTTGAGCCGTTCAAACCGGTTGTTTTCCACCACGCCCTCATTGCTCATCAGCCGCAGACCCCGGGCGCGATGATCGTGAAAGTAGCTGTCGCGGATGGAAAAATTCGGCGCACTGGTGGCTGGGATATCGCAAAAATCGCCTGCTTCAACGCCCGTCACCGGCTGGTCGAGATGAATGACATAAAAGGCCGCTGAGCCCGTCTCCTTCAAGGTGGGCCAGATCTTCCGCGCATCCGCATCGTAGGGAGCGTCTTTCCCCTCCAGGTAGTCCACCTTTACCACCTTGGCCTGCGCCGTGACCTCATACACGGGCTCCTTTAAAAAACGCACTTCATCTCTCGCGCGGATCAGGCGGTCGAACCGCTCGCTGCGATGTCCCCGCATGGAGACAAAAGATCGCTCATCCAGCCATTTGATCACCGGCAGCATGACGCCATGAAGGTTCACCGCATCATCCCCCATGAAGGAAAAATCACAGTTTTTCAGCACCGGCCCCTTGCGCACATAGGCCGCATTGAAGGCATCGGCCGAGGTGGAAAAAAGCCGTTCCTCAGTCGCGCCCACTGGTTTCGGACCTGGGATGACCCGCACGTTTTCATAGGTGCCGGCCTCTTCGGCAAACCGCACCAGAATGCCGATGCCCGGGGCCGAATGCAAAGTCACGTCCTTTAAGGTCAGCCC
>DMMK01000492.1 GCA_003453085.1 Verrucomicrobiales bacterium | reverse complement strand
GTCTGCTGGCGCATCGCGAAGGGGCGAACCAACGGCTGAGTCATGATGCTCTGCGGCTGTCCTGGCGGCAGGGAGGCTGGCGGGCGGATGCCCTGGTGGCTTCACCTGTGGAGATCGCGCCGGTGGCTTTCGACAACAGCTCCCACTTTCACCAGACGCAGCTCTGGGGGCTGTATGCGACGGGGCCTTCCCCGTGGGGGCCAGGGCATGAGGTGGATGTTTACTACCTGGGTCTGCATGAGGAGGATGCCGCGCTGAATCCGGGCCAGAGCGAGCTGCGCCACACCTTCGGCACGCGGTGGTTTGGCAGCACGGAGCGCTGGCGGTATAACCATGAATTTATTCTGCAAACGGGCAGTAGTGCGGGGAGGGAGATTCTCGCGGGGGCCATCAGTCTGGGCACCGCACGGGTGTTTAAGGGGGCGCTGTTTCACCCTGTCTTAGGCTTCAAAGGAGATGTCATCACAGGCGGGATGGGAGGCAATGAAAGCCACACCTTCAATCCCCTGTTCCAGGCAAACAACTACTTCAATGAAGGCGGCTTTGTTTCTCCCTCTAACCTGTGGAATCTGAATCCCTACCTCACCCTTGAGCTGCACCGCACGCTGGCGTTCACCCTGGGGGTGAATTTCCTCTGGCGGTATGATCCCGATGACGCGGTGTATGGCCCACCGTTGAATGCGCTGGCGGGGGCCGCACCGCAGGGGGAACGTTACCTGGGCACGGCCTACAATGTGGCCTTCAGCTGGGATCCTCACCCGGCCTGGAACATCGCCATCGGCTACACGCACCATGAGGCAGGCCCCTCGCTCACCTCCGTGGGCGGCAAGAGCGTGGACTACCTGCAGGTGGCCGCGCGGCTGGAATTTTGACCATCAGTTTTAACCCCTCAACACTTCAATCCCTATGTCCCTCGATACCACCACTCAGGCTGACTTGATTCTCTACAACGGGCGCATCACCACGCTGGATCCTGCCTACCCGGAGGCCAGCAACATGGCCATCGGCGGCGGTCGCATCCTGGGCCTGGATGAGGGGGAGGAATATGCGGACATTTCCACACCACAGACGCGCCGCATTGACCTGAAGGGGCGGCGAGTGGTTCCTGGGCTGTATGACAGTCACCTGCATGTCATCCGTGGCGGGTTGAACTACAATCTGGAACTGCGTTGGGATGGCGTGACCTCGCTGTCTGATGCTCTGGCTCTGCTGAAGATCCAGGCGGAGCGCACGCCTGCACCACAATGGGTGCGGGTGGTCGGCGGGTGGAGCGAGTTTCAGTTCCAGGAACGGCGCATGCCCACGCTGGAGGAGATCAATGCAGCCGCCCCAGATACGCCTGTTTTCATCCTGCACCTCTACTGCCATGCCATGCTGAACCGAGCAGCCTTGCGGGCTGTGGGCTACGATCGCAACTCGCCGAATCCCCCCGGCGGTGAAATCCAGCGTGATAGAAATGGCGACCCGACCGGCCTGCTGATCGCCCGGCCCAATGCCATGATTCTCTACGCCACGCTGGCCAAGGGGCCGAAGCTGCCGCTGGAGTATCAGTACAATTCCACCCGCCATTTCATGCGTGAACTGAACCGACTGGGCCTAACCAGTGTTTGCGATGCAGGCGGCGGTTTCCAAAATTACCCGGATGACTACGAGGTGGTGACGGAGCTGCACAAACGTGGGGAACTGACGCTGCGCATCGCGTACAACCTGTTCACTCAAAACAAAGGGCAGGAGAAGGCGGACTTTGCGCGCTGGATCGGCATGACCAAGCCGGACACAGGAGATGACTACTACCGGGTGAATGGCGCAGGGGAGATGCTGGTCTTTAGCGCGGCGGATTTTGAGGACTTTCTGGAGCCCCGCCCGGACCTGCCGCCCACCTTGGAACCGGAGTTAAAAGAAGTGGTGACCCTGCTGGCGCAGAACCGCTGGCCCTTCCGCCTGCACGCCACGTATGAGGAAAGCATCACACGCTTTCTCAATGTGTTTGAGGAGGTGAATCAAGAGGTGCCGCTGGAGGGGCTGCACTGGTTCTTTGATCACTGCGAGACGATCAGTGACAAGAACATCGAGCGGGTGAAGGCCCTGGGCGGTGGCATCGCCATCCAGCATCGCATGGCCTTTCAGGGTGAATATTTTGTGGACCGCTACGGTGCCGCCGCAGCCGAGCGCACCCCGCCCGTGCGGCGTATGCTGGAGCTGGGCGTGCCTGTGGGAGCTGGCACAGATGCCACCCGCGTGGCGAACTACAACCCCTGGAACTCCCTCTACTGGCTGGTCACTGGCCGCACCGTGGGCGGTCTGTGCCTGTATCCAGAAAAGAACTGTCTGAGTCGCGAAGAAGCCCTGCGCCTCTACACCCAGGGCAGCGCCTGGTTCAGCCGGGATGAGGAAAAAAAGGGTGTGTTGAAACCTGGTCAACTGGCAGACCTGATCGTGCTAAGTGGCGACTATTTCAGCGTGCCAGAGGAGGAGATCAAAGGACTGCATAGCGTGCTGACCCTTCTGGGCGGGCATACTGTGTGGGCAGACGCGGAGTTTAAAAACGAAGGTCCCCCTGCGCTCCCTGTCATGCCTGACTGGTCCCCCGTGGCCAAATTTGGCGGGTATGGGGCACCTGGTTTCATCCGCAGTGAACGCTCGATGTCCTTTGCCCCCTGGGCCGCCCCCCGTGTGATGCGCCGCAGCGGTCCTGTGGAAGGGCCGAAGGTGCTGGGCCAGCTCTGGGGCTCTGGCTGCGACTGCTTTGCGTTTTGAGATGGGTGCGGTTAGGCCCGCGTCCATCGCGTAGGCTTCTTCAAAGGCGCGTTTCCGCTGCCCCAAGGCGGTGGAAATTTCCCTGCGTCCCATTTTTCTCCTGCTCACTCAAACGTCGTCTTGAC
>DMMK01000493.1 GCA_003453085.1 Verrucomicrobiales bacterium | reverse complement strand
CACCAGCAGAGCGGAAAAAATATCGGACCATTCGCCTCGGACCAACTGCGGGCACAGGCAGCTACGGTGGGTTTTTTTCCAGGGCTTCATTCCAGGCTTGCATCGGGGTGATGGTTTCCTGTTTCTGGAGACGTTCTCTTCCGCCTTATGAACCGTCGCTCCTTTTTCCGTTCCTCCACCGCCCTGGCCGCTGCCTCTGCCGGGGCCACCCTCGCTCTGCGTGCTTCGGCCGCCGTTATTGACAAAGCGGCAGCAGACCCCGCCTACAAGATCAAGAACAGCGGCATCAAGCACACCCTCATGGGCTGGTGCTGGAAGCCGATGGACACGCTCGTTTTGGCCCAACATGCCAAGGACATCGGGCTGGTGGGCATCGAGGGCATCGATAAAAAATACTACCCCGATGTGAAGAAACTGGGCCTGGGCATCAGCCTGGTTGGCTCGCATGGTTTTGCCAAGGGGCCCTGCAATCCGGAGAACCGCGACTTCGTCATCAAGAGCCTCACGGAAGGCATTGACCTGGCCGCTGATGTGGGCTGCAAAAAGGTCATCACCTTCACCGGCATGAAGTTTGAAGGCATGGATCGCGACAAGGCCATCCAAGACTGCCTGGACACCTGGAAGGCGGTGCTGCCCCATGCGGAAAAGAAGGGCATCACGCTGGTGCTGGAGCACCTGAACAGCCGCGATAGCAGCCACCCCATGAAAGGCCACCCCGGCTACTTCGGTGATGACGTGGACTTCTGCGTGGACCTCATCAAGCAGGTCGGCAGCTCGAACTTCAAGCTGCTGTTCGATATCTACCACGTCAGCATCATGAATGGCGATGTCATCCGCCGCATGCGCCAGCACAAGGAGTACATCGGCCACCTGCACACCGCCGGCAATCCCGGTCGCTGCGAGCTGGACGAGAACCAAGAGATCAACTACCCCGCCATCATGAAGGCCGCCCTTGAGATCGGCTACCACGACTACGTCGCCCATGAATTCATCCCCACCTGGGACGATCCCATCTTGGCGCTGAGGCATGCCTGCATGGTGTGTGATGTTTGAAGCCCGCCTAACGAACCATGAAAACTACACTCATCTGTCTGCTACTGGCTCTAAGTGCAGCCTGGAGCATGGCGGAGGAGAGTCTCATCACCACCTTCGGAAATCACTCTTATGCAGAGCATGGCGTGGTGGTGGAAGCCACAGAGAGCGGTGAGGCTTCAGTGATCATCAAACTGAGGTTTGATTTGCCGGGGTTCAAAGGAGCTGTGGGAACGGGCAAGAACGACCCCATGAAGATGCTTCCAGGGAAATGGGCCCTGCAATTGGTGCCGCCTAACGAACTTTGGATCCACGATGGTCTGGGGCAGATCCGGCTGATGGAAAGAACACTCAGTCCCAGCGGCTTCAAAACTTCCTCCAGCGATGCGGTGCCTGAACTCCTGACCCGCGCACCGGAGAAGCTGCTGCAGCAGATGCGCGCTCTAGAGGCCGAAAACAATACGACCACTGCGCTCGTCAAATCTTGGAAAGTCCAAAATGCTAAGGTCAAAGCGAGCTTGGCCAAGGCCAGTTTTTGCGTGGCCTACACTCTGGCTGATGAAGGGGACGCGAGTCCAAATTCTGGGAAAGAAACCCCGGCTGCCGAGAAGGCTCCCAGGATTTCTCGGCGGGTGCTGAGCCAGGAGCACATAGTGGATGTCGCGGCCCTGGCTTCTTTAGTGGTGGCCCAAAGGCAACTGAAACCCACCGCGACGCAACTGCTGCTGGATGCGGCGCTGGACCGCAAGGGCTCCTACCCGATCCGTGAATGTTACGATCCTCATCACGTCTTTGTCTTTTACTCGTCAGCGGGGCAGCCTGTGGGGTGCATCGAGGTCTGCTTCACCTGCAACCGGATCCGCTTGGTTCCGGGAGAGGCCGAGACCACTTCCTGGGATGGATCCATGGAGACAGCGGAGATGGAGACTTTGGCCACCGTGATCGTTTCTGCAGGTCTGCCGCTCACACCCTTCAAATCCCTGGAGGACTACAGGGGAAGCAATCGTGATCAACCGACGAGTCCGGCCAGTAGCGAAACGAAGCCTGCCTCTGCTAAGTAAGACGAGGACCTCGCCACAAAAGTACTTCCTGGGGTTCTTCGCGCTCCAGTCTGGGGCAAGATTTCCAAATTTCTCCTTCCCTCGGTCGCACATCTCCTTGAAGAATGCCGCGCTTTCCGGCGTTCTTAGTGACCGCTTTTCCGAAAAACCTGTCCTTCCCCCGTCAACTGCCTCATGTCTTCCCCCAAAGCTCCCTCTTCCACAGGCCGCAACATGGCCCTCATTGCTGCTTTCCTGGGCTGGCTGTTTGACGGATTTGAAATGGGGCTGTTTCCGCTGATCGGCAAACCGGCGCTGCAGGACCTGCTGGCCTCCCGCATCGCCCCGGAGCTGATGACGGCGACCCTGGACCGCTGGTTCAGCGTGATCATCGCTACCTTCCTCGTCGGCGCGGCCACCGGTGGTGTGTTCTTTGGCTGGCTGGGCGACCGCATCGGCCGCGTGAAGGCCATGTCGTTTTCCATTTTCACGTATGCCATTTTCACGGGCTTGTGCGGCTTTGCCACCGAGGCCTGGCATGTGGCCATCCTGCGCTTCATCGCCTCTCTGGGCATGGGTGGCGAGTGGGCCCTGGGCGTGGCCCTGGTGAATGAACTTTGGACCAAGGGCAACCGCGCGTTTGTGGCCGGGGCCATCGGCGCCGCCGCCAACATCGGCTACCTGCTGGTGGCCGGGCTGAGCCTGGGCATGAACACCTTCATCGGCACCATGCGTAGCTGGACTCTGGCACTGGGCGGCTCTGAAAATCTGGCGAACTACCTGCTAGAC
>DMMK01000532.1 GCA_003453085.1 Verrucomicrobiales bacterium | reverse complement strand
TCCGGCCCCTTCTCACTTGCAGGGAAAAAGCCTTCGCCCTGTGCTGAACGACCCCGCCTCATCTGTTCATGAGGCCGCCTTCACTCAGGCCCGCCGTGGCAAAGACGCGGAGCATTGGGGCCGCAGCGTGCGCACCGCCCGCTGGCGCTGCACGGAGTGGGACGAGGGCCGCAACGGCATCGAACTCTACGATCACGAGGCCGATCCGCATGAATACACCAATCTCGCCCAGGCCCCGGAGCATGCCTCCATTTTGAAAAAACTGCGTGCCTTGCTCGCCAAACAACTTCCGCCGATGGCGCTTCCTGAGAAACGCTGATCGGCGTCGCTCAGAAAGCTTCATCATTCGTTTAAGCTTCCAGCTTCCAGGGGCCGCGATACTCGCGGGTCAGCAGCTTGCTGGCTTCCGGATCGTCCAGGATGATCTCCTTCACCGGATCCCACTTGATCGGACGATTCACCAGGAAGGCGATCAGGGCCAAGTGACCCGGAGTGGCGCTGCGGTGGGCCGTCTCCACAGGTGTTACCGTTGGCTTGCGGTTCTTCACACAGTCCAGGAAGTTGCGATGGTGGCCCGGGGTTTCATAGAGACGGGTCTTGATGACATCATCTCCCAGTTTCGGGGCCGTGGCCGCTTCCACCACCTTGTCTCCCTCACGCTTCTTGATGACCTTCTTCAGCTCGGGCTTGGAGGCATCGTAGGAGCCCCGGTTCACATGCACCCAGCCATCCGTGCCGATCCACTTGGTGCCCATCTTGATGTCCTCATGACCGCCAGCGATGGTCATCACGATGTCACCTGCATAGGTCGCTTCGGCGCGGTACTTGGTCGCCGTGTTCCAGATGTCCGTGCGCGGCGGCATGTCCACCTGCAAAGGCTTGATGAGGGAAGGGCCGCTGCTGTCCATGTCCATGCCCCAGTGCGCGATGTCGCAGTGGTGGCCGATCCAGTCGAGGAGTTGACCGCCGCCGATGTTGTAGTCCCAGCGCCAGTTCTTGTGCACACGGCACTCGATGTAGTCCTGCATCGCTGCAGGCCCGATCCACATCTCATAGTCCAGCTCCGCCGGTGGCGGGGTGACGCTGCGCTTGTCACCGGTCTTGGCAAAGTCGTTGTGCCCTGCGGGCAGGCCCACTTCCACATGCGTGAGCTTGCCGATGAGTCCGTTGCGCACGACCTCCGCACCGATGCGGAAGTTGTTCTCACTGCGCTGCCAGGAGCCCGTCTGCCAGATGCGGCCATAACGTTTGACGGCATTCACGATGGCCTGCTGCTCCGCAATGGTGCGTGCCAGGGGCTTTTCACCATAGATGTCCTTGCCGTTCTTGGCGGCTTCGATGGAGGTCAACGCATGCCAGTTGTCCGGCAGAGCCAGCATGACGGTGTCAATGTCCTTGCGGGCCATCACCTCGCGGTAGTCGTGATAGCCTTTGCAGTCGGTGTTTTTGTAGGCGGCATTGACGGTGCCCACGGCCTTTTCCAGGTTGCGTTTGTCAATGTCACAGGCGGCCACGATCTGGCAGTCGGCCTCGGCCAGGAACTTGTTGGTGTTGCTGGGGCCCATCATGCCCCATCCCAGCACGGCCATGGTGATCTTGTTGGAGGGGGCGTTTTGTCCCAGCACGCTGGCCGGGATGATGGCAGGAAATCCGAGCACACCAGCCGACTTGGCCAGGAACTGACGGCGGGAAGAAAGGGGAACGCGTTTCATTGGGGGCTTGGTTTTAGCCAAAGTTGCCCCGGCCTGTCGAGAATCATTTCGGGTCATGCCACCGAGTTTTCTCGCCATGCCTGCGGTTTGCCACTAAGGCTGTTGATTCTCGGCGTAAAATCCGTTTGCAAATCCTGCGGAGGCAACCATAAAGCGCCCCGCGTGTTTTTGAACGCGGCAGAGTGTCTGTGTGTCACACAGCTCTCCCTGTTAAGACAACCCCAAACAACCATGATAGTGACAGTATGATCCAAGTGCAAAACCTCCGAAAAGTGTTCGGCAGCAAGGTGGCGGTGGACGACGTCTCCTTCTCTGTCGAAAAGGGTCAGGTCCTCGGCTTCCTCGGCCCCAACGGCGCTGGCAAATCCACCTCCATGCGCATGGTCACCGGCTACTTCCGCCCGACCTCCGGCAACATCAGCATTGGTGGCGTCAACATGCTGGAGGAGCCTGAACTGGCCAAGCGGTCCATCGGCTACCTGCCAGAAAACGCCCCCCTGTATTCCGATATGACCGTGGCGAGCTTCCTCGGCTTCTGTGCCGAGATTCGCGGCGTCACCGGCGCTGCCAAGAGCAAGGCCATCGACCGTGTGCTGGAACTCTGCTTCCTGGACAGCGTGCGCAATCAGAGCGTGGACACCCTTTCCAAGGGCTACCGCCACCGCACCTGCTTTGCCCAGAGCATCATTCACGATCCGGAAGTGCTCATTCTCGACGAGCCGACCGACGGTCTGGACCCCAACCAGAAGCATGAAGTGCGCGGCCTCATCAAGCGCATGGGCGAAACCAAGGCCATCATCTTCTCCACTCACATCCTGGAAGAAGTGGAGGCCGCCTGCTCCCGCGCCATCATCATTGACCGTGGCAAAGTCGTCGCGGACGGCACACCGGACCAGCTCAAGAAGCTCGTCCCCGGCGTCAACTCGCTGGATGAAGTGTTCCGCGCCATCACCCGTCCCGACACGGTGAAGTAACAGCCCCGTTTCAACCCTCTTCCGACCCCTTCTAACAACCTCATGAAAAGCAGAGACCTGGAAAACACTCTGGCGATCTTTAAGCGGGAGTTCCTCTCCTACTTCAATTCGCCGGTGCTTTACGTCATTGTCGTGATCTACCTCCTGGCCACGATGGCTTTTACCTTCTTCTTCGGCCAGATGCTGTTGGAGACGAACAATGCCTCGCTGACCGAAACCTTCTTTGCCTGGCATCCCTGGATCTACATCGTGCTGGCCCCTGCCGTGGGCATGCGCCTGTGGTCTGAGGAGCACCGCCTGGGCACCTTCGAACTGCTGATGACCATGCCGCTGTCTCCCTGGCAGGCTATCATTGGCAAGTTCTTTGCCGCAGCGATGGTTTGGCTCATCGGTCTGGCCCTGACCTTCCCGGTGATCATCACCGTCTGCTGGTTGGGCAATCCGGATCCGGGCCCGATGATCACAGGTTATGCCGCGAGCTACCTCTATGCTCTCGGCTGTCTGGCCGTCACCAGCGCCGCCAGTGCCTACACCCGCAGCCAGGTGGTCTGCTTCATCGTCTCCGTGGCCCTCTGCATCACGCTGACATTGATCGGCCACCCCGGCATCCTGAACACCGTGCTCAGCACCGTTCCTGCCGCCCTCGAGCCTGTGGTCCGTTTCATCAGCTACCTCAGCTTCATGGATCACTTCTTTGAAATGACTCGCGGCATCTTCGTCCTGCGTGACGTGCTGTACTTCGTTTCCGTGATCGCCGTCGCCCTCATCATCACCCACATGGGCCTGCGCTCCAAGCGCGCCTGAGACCTGACGTTACTCTCATCCCTTTCAGAATCCTCTTATGAATTTGAACAGCAAAGAAGGCACCGCGGGCATCACGGCCCTGCTGGTTATCGCCATCGTTTTTGCCGTGAACTTCCTGGTTGGCGGCCTCGGCCTGGGCAATGCCCGCGTGGACCTCACCCAGAACAAGCTCTACACGCTGACCGAAGGCACGCGTAACATCCTGGACCGGCTGAACCCGGACAAGCCGGTGACCATCCGCTACTACGAAACGACGGATGACCGCATCATGCCACCCCAGCTCAAGATGCGCGCCACGGTGGTGCGCGATCTCCTGCTGGAGTTCCAGACTGCGGCCAAGGGCAAGCTCATCCTGGAAAGGCTGAACCCCAATCCGAACACCGAAGATGAAGACCGCGCCCGTGAGGACGACATCCAGGGTCTCCCGGTGAACCAGGATGGCGACATGCTTTACTTCGGCATGGCCATTCAGTCGGCCGCCAACAAAGAGGTGCTGCCTTTCCTGAGCCCGGAGCAGGAAACCTCGCTGGAATACAACATCACCCGTGCCATCCAGAAGGTCTCCCAGACCTCCAAGACCGTCATTGGTGTGATGACCTCCATGCCGATCATGGGTTCCCCGATGTTCCCCTTCCAGCAGCAGCAGCGCAGTCAGCAGCCGTGGATCATCATTCAGCGCCTGCGCATGGACTATGAAGTGCGTGACGTGCCGATGAGCTCCGACAAGATTGATTCGGACATCAACACGCTGGTGGTGATCCATCCGGCGGACATCACCGAGATTGCCGAATACGCGATTGACCAATACCTCCTCAAAGGCGGCAAGGTGATCGCCCTGGTCGATCCGCAGAGCATTGTGGCCAAGCGTGTGTACAGCAACCAGCCGAACCCGATGACCGGCCAGCCCGGCGGTGTGATCAATCCAACGTCTGACCTGGCTAACCTGTTCAAGGCCTGGGGCGTCTCCTTCACCAAGAACCAGGTCGTGGCTGATGTAAACTATCGCAGTGCGCAGGGCGGCCAGAATCCTCTCGACCTGGAGCTCCCGGCTGAGGCGCTTGACCAGACCGACCGCATGACCTCCAACCTGCAGCCCTTGCGCATGCTGGTGAGCGGGGCCTTCACCCTTGATCCCCGCGACGGCATCCAGTCCACCATCCTGGCCAGCAGCTCCAAGGCCAATGAACTGTTGGATGTCTCCGAAGCGGAGTCTCTGACCCCGGAACGCATGAACACCTTCAGCGCCACGGGCCGCCCGCAGATCCTCGCGGTGCGCTTGAGTGGCAAGTTCAAGACCGCCTTCCAGGGCGGCCGCCCGAAAGGCCTCGCAGCCAGCCCTGAATCCGGCGGCGCACAGGACGATGCCACGGCGCCTAAACCTGCCGATGCACCCGCAGCCGCTCCAGCACCAGCCCCTGCGCCAGCACCAACTGCCGCCGCAGCTCCTGCGACCCCGGTACCCGTCCCAGCGGCTCCTGTCACGGCACCGGCAACCCCCGTCGTTTCTGCCCCGGCTGCGCCGAAGGCTGAAGCTCCCGCCGCCCCCAAGGCTCCAGCGAAGAAGGAAGAGTTCAACATTAGTGACGGCACCATCAAGGAATCCGTCAGCAATGAAGGCGTGGTCGTTCTTTTCGGCGACGCTGACATGATGTATGACGAGCTCTGCGTGGGCCGTGACCGCATCACCGGTGAGATGGTGGCTGCGAATGCCAACCTGCCTCTGATGCTCAACGCCATCGAAGTCCTCGGCGGCGGTGGTGACCTGCTGCAGGTGCGTGGCCGTGCCGCGACCCAGCGCCCCTTCCTGAAAATG
>DMMK01000215.1 GCA_003453085.1 Verrucomicrobiales bacterium | reverse complement strand
AACTTGTGATCATGGCACTGCGCGCAGCCGATGGTGAGCCCCAGCCAGACGGTACCCGTGGTGGCCACGCGGTCAAAGACGGACTCGATGCGGAACTGCTCCTTATCAATGCCGCCCTCCTGGTTGATCTGCGTGTTGCGGTGGAAGCCGGTGGCGATGATCTGGGCCGGGGTGGGCTTTGGCAGCATGTCACCGGCAAGCTGCTCGATGCTAAACTGGTCAAACGGCATGTCCTCATTCAGCGCCTGGATGACCCAGTCCCGGTAGGGCCAGATGACGCGAGGGGCATCAATGCTGTAACCGTTGCTGTCCGCATAGCGGGCTTGGTCCAGCCACCAGCGGCCCCAGCGTTCACCATAGTGAGGGCTGTCCAGCAGCTCATCCGCCTGCCGCGCATAGGCATCGGGCGAGTTCTTGGCAGCCTGGACAAAGGCGGCCACCTGAGCAGGTGAAGGTGGCAGGCCGGTGAGATCGAGAAACAGGCGGCGGACCTGGGTCTCAGCAGTAGCAGGGGCGGAAAGGGCGAGGCCCTCTTTGGCCAGCCGGGCCTGGATGAACTGATCCACCGGATGGGCGTCTTTAGCAGCCGCAGGTAGCACGACCTTCTCAGGGGAGATGTAGGCCCAGTGGCGGTCATCGCTAGGCTTCTCATCGGCAGGAGCCTGGGCTCCCTCCGCGATCCATTGCTGAATCAGCGCCACCTGGGGACTGTCCAGAGGACCGCGTTTGTACGGCATCTGCGCGACTTCGTCGTGGGTGCCCGAGATGACCTGAAAGAGCAGGCTTTCCTGCGCCTTGCCCGGCATCACCGCCGCCCCACGGCCACCGCCCTGGATGGCACCTGCGGCGGTATCCAGCCGCAGCTTGGCCTTTTGGGTGGTGGCACCATGGCACTTTACGCAATGCGTCTGCAGCAGCGGCTTGATCTGGGCAGTGTAATCCACTGCCGCTGAAAGCGGGGCAGAGAGAGCCAGGAAAAGGAAAAACGGCAAACGCATGATGAGAAAGGCTATTTCGTCCGTAAAAGGGCTAGGCTTTCACTGGTGAGGCTCAAACAAAAAAGCCGCACCCTGGTGAAAGGGTACGGCTTGAAAAATGAAAGCGGCGGGTTGGATCGTCGCTTTCAAAGGCATCAGGCGTCCTTTTTCTTCTTCTTAGGAGCGGCGGTGAATTCTTCTTTGCTCAGCTTGCCGTCCTTGTCCTTGTCCTTGCCAGCGAAGGCTTTTTCAGCCTTGGCGGCATCTTTCTTGGCCTGTGGGGAGGCAGCCCACTCTTCTTTGGTGATGGAGCCGTCGCTGTTGGCGTCCAGCTTGGCGAAGGCTTTTTCTGGGTCCATTTTTGGCTTCTTCGGAGCGTCGCCTTCGGCGGCGTTCAGGGTGAAGCTAGCAAGGGCCAGTACGGAGAGGATCGTGGTGATCGCTTTCATGATTGTGCGTGTGTTCTGTTTGGTTTGGCAGAGGGGGTTGAGATCAACTGACCCATCCGCGCCATTAAACGCGGGGCCTCTCACACAGTTTCAGCTATTTTTTCCAGAACGGTCCTTTTTGCTCAAAGCAGACGTGCGCCAGCCTCAGCCAGCGGGCTGCGCTCCCCTTTGGCCAGTGGCACGTGGGCGGCAAATGGCTGCCCGCGCATGCGCTGGCGGGTGTAAACCAGGCCGTTCGAGCGGCTGTCCACATAAGGATTGTCAATCTGGGCAGGATCCCCAACGAGAACGAGCTTGGAGCCTCGCGACATGCGGGTGACCACCGTTTTTGCCTCCAGCGGGGTGAGCTGCTGGGCCTCATCCAGGATGAAAAAGCGGTCGGGAATGCTGCGACCACGGATATAGCAGAGCGCCTCAATCTCAATGACCCCCTGCTGGATCAGACTGTCATAGGGAGCCGCGCTTTCCGGCTGGGCAGGAGATCTGTCCGGCAGGAAGCGGTTCTTTTTCCGCTGCGGTCCCTGCTGGCTATCTACCGGACGCATCAGCAGGTCCAGCGCATCATACACGGGCTGCAGCCAGGGGCGCATCTTCTCCTGAAGGGAGCCGGGCAGGAAGCCGACGGTCTGCCCCATGGCGACGATGGGGCGGCTGACGGTGAGACCATTGTAGGTGCGGCCAAAGACCTGGGAAAGGCCGGCGGCGACAGCGAGCAGGGTCTTGCCCGTGCCTGCTTGGCCATAGCAGGTGACGAGGCTGATCTCCGGATCCAAAAGGGCATCCAGCAGACAGGCCTGACCGAGGTTCATCGGCTTGATGCTACGGCCCTGGCCCACCTTGATGGATTCTGGCGTGTGCAGCAGCCGCACGAGTTCACCATGGGCATTGAGCTTGGCCGGCATGGAGGTCTTCTCCCCAGCCATGAGCAGCATGTAGTCATTGGCCACGGCATCGCCCAAACGATTGGCGGAAACGGACAGCTTGCCGCTGCTGGCAAAGCGCTGCAGCTCATGCGGGCTGACATCCAGGCGGGCAATGTCGAAGTTGGAAACCTCACGCGGCTCCACCTTGTCATGCAGGTAGTCTTCACACTCGATGCCCACAGCGCGGGCCTTGAGCTGCATGTTGAGATCCTTGCTGACGAGAATCACTGGTGGACTGATCTGCTCGCGCAGCCACAGGGCACAGGCGAGGATGCGGTGGTCCACCTTGTCAATGTTCGGGAAGATGCGCTCAAACTCGCGGACGCTGGCCACCTGCTTGGCGGCTTCAGGGTCATAGATCAGGACGCGGATGTTGCCACCGCCGGCGGTCTTCACCCCATCGGTGACGGAGGCATCCGGAGCGGAGAAGGTCTTCATCAGCGCGCGGTGCACCTCGCGGGCATTGGCACCGCGCTCTGTCATCTCATTTTTAAAGCGGTCCAGCTCGCTGAGGACATCCACCGGAATGCAGACGTGGTGCTCAGCAAAGCGATGGATGCAGGCGGGGTCATGAAGCAGGACATTGGTGTCCAGGATAAAGGTCTTGGTGCCGACCGGAGTGGCGGAGTGGCGGTGGCTGGAGGCGGACTTGCGCTTGCGGGCAGAAGGAGATCGAAGGACGTGCTGACTTGAGCCCAGGTTGACGTTGTCAAGGAAGGTTGGAGCTACGTTGGCAGGATGATCGTCGCGGTCCATGAGTGATGGTTGGGTTATTGGTTAGGCGTGGACTTGCCGGAGGGGGTTAGTCTTTTCACCTGGCGCATTTGGGATGCCAGGTCTGTCGGTCCACAGTGTGATTTTTGAATTTGAATCACGGGCGTTTATAGGCTGCCAGATTGTAAAGCAGGCAACAAGCCATTTATTCACAATGAATTGGATTTATGTGAAGAACTTATGCGTGACGATGACGTCACCCCTTCCTTACAGCAGCCCAGCGGCTATCCCAGAAAAAGCAAAACCCGCACCGTGATACGGGGCGGGTCTGCCACAATGGTTGTTGTCAGGAAAAGGAAATTAGGAACCGGAGATGGCGTCCGAGCCACGCTCGCCTGTGCGAATGCGGACGGCTTCGATCACATCGCTGACGAAGACTTTGCCGTCACCGATCTTGCCGGTGTTGGCCGCCTTGACGATGGCATCAACGACGGTCTCGCTGCGGGCGTCTTCGACGACGACCTCAATCTTGACCTTCGGAAGGAAGTCCACCGTGTATTCAGAACCACGGTAAATTTCTGTGTGGCCTTTTTGGCGGCCGAATCCTTTGACCTCTACGACGGTCATTCCTTCCACTCCCACTTCAGAGAGAGCTTCTTTGACGTCCTCGAGTTTGAAGGGCTTGATGATCGCTTCGACTTTTTTCATGGCTGTCGCTATTAGATGTGTGGTTTGGCGGGATTGCAACGACCAGAGACAATCATTTGTGATTTTCTCCGGTCGGTGTTCGTGAGAGATATCCAAGCGATATCCGTGCCAAGTTTTAGAATGATTTTGAAATTCAGCTAGAAGACGTCTTTTTCGTATTGGTTCGGCCCATCCTTGAACTCACCTCCGAATGATGTTTGCAGTTTCCCCGGCAACTGCTCTTAATTGCCCGCTTTCCCGCCTCCGGAACCTGATCGCATGAGCCAAGACACCGCCGCAGCCCCCCCCCCGAGCAAGCGCCGTGTCTTCATGTCCCGGCTATTCAGCACGCTGATCCTGTGGGCCATCATCTGGGCAGCGGTGCAGTGGGAAAAGAATTGGCTGTTGATCGCCCTCACCGGATTCTTCGGCGTGGCCGGTGCGGTGGAATATTTTCGGCTGCTGCGCATCGATGCCCAGGCGCGTTCCTTTAACATGCTGGGACTGGCGATCTGCCTAGCCTACTGGGCCACCATGACGTGGTGGGTGATGACCCAGAAGCAAGCCCCGCCCATGTGGCTGGAGCTGGCCGCCCTGACGACCAGTGTGCATGGGGCCTTTCTGCTTTGTTATCGGCACCAGCTCGAAGGCACGGTGACTCTGCAGCGCATTTTCTCCACAGTCTTCGGCGTGGTTTATACCGTCATCTTCTTCGGGTTCATCGCCCGCCTCATGTATTTCAATGGTGATGGCCAGAACCCCACCGGGCTTTTTCTGGTGATCTACCTGGTGATGGTGACGAAGTTCAGCGACATGGGGGCCTATGCCTTCGGAGTCGTTTTCGGGAAGCACAAGATGATCCCCCACATCAGCCCGGCTAAATCCTGGGAAGGTCTAGTGGGGGCCTTTGTGACATCCTTCCTCGCGGCAGTGATCATGCTCTGGTGGAAGCCGGAGGAACTGCTGCCCCTGAACTGGCTGCATGGCCTAATCCTAGCGCCCGTGCTCTGCGCAGCAGGCATCACGGGAGATCTGGCCGAGTCTGTGATCAAACGCTGCACCTCCATCAAAGATTCCGGCCACGCTTTCCCTGGCATCGGCGGCATTTTGGACCTGACGGACAGTCTGCTCTTCAC
>DMMK01000214.1 GCA_003453085.1 Verrucomicrobiales bacterium | reverse complement strand
GATCAGACGCGACTGATGGTGCAGTGTCTCCAGCAGTACGCGGATGACCGGGCGCTCCTGGGTCTCTGCCGCACAGGCCGTGCCCAGCATCCAGCCGCCGATGAGAAGGGTCGCCCAAAGCTTCATGGCGTAGTTTTATCATGGCCCCGCCCGACCTGGCAAGCTCCGTCCCGCAGGTGCCAAACAAGTCCAATACACCCAGGCGATGAAGACGGCCTGCAGCGGCAGCCGCGCCCACAGCACCCAGCGCGGGATGTCATAGGCCGTCCAGCCGTTCAGGGCCAGGTGCAGATTGGCCGGGAAAATGGCGATGAGCAGGGCCACCAGGCCCCACGCGGCCAGCCAGCGCAGGCGTGGAATGAGGATGCCCACACCGCCTGCCACCTCCGCCGCGCCGCTCACCAGGTTCAGCATTTCCGGATAGGGCAGATAGGGCGGGATCATGCCCACGTACACCTGCGGGTTCAAAAAATGATTCAGCCCGGCAACGACGAAAAACAGGCCTAACAAAAGACGGAATAAAAGCTTCAGAAACGGTCGGTTCATAACCCAGGGTGAGGAGAAAGGCCGGGGGTTGGCCCTGAATCTCCGCCTACAGATTACGTTTGGTTTCATGAAACCGGCCTTCTTCCTCGAAACCCTGCCCTCTGTCCTTGACCTTCATTGACCTGACGGCCAACGCCGCTGCCCCAAACGATGTACAGACATGAGCGACTCACAGCCTGCCGCCAGCGCAGACCCGCCGAAGAAAAACCGGCGCACCCGCCTGAAGGAAGGCTATTTCAACCTGCTGCTGCGCCGCTGGGGAAAGCTCTCCGTGCGTGGATGGCTGGAGCTTTTCGCCTTTCTCCTCGTAGGCTTCGTCATTTACAGCATCCTCTTTGTCAAACGGCAGGTCATCGACTACCGCCCGCCGCACACCTTTGCCGTGGCCGATCCCGCCTTCTTTGGCTCCGCCCACGCCATTGCCGATCCCGTGCCCATCGGCGGCAACAAAATCACCCTCCTGCACAATGGCGCGGGCATCTTCCCCGCCATGCTGCAGGCCATCCGCAGCGCCAAAAAGACCCTGAACTTCGAGGCCTTCATCTTCCACTCCGGCAAGGTGGGCACCCAGTTCATGGACGCCTTTTGCGAACAAGCCGCCAAAGGGGTGAAGGTGCGCATCCTCCTGGATGGCATCGGCTCTGGCATCGGCCTCAAAAATGAAGAGATTGATCGCCTCCGTCAAGCGGGCTGCCAGGTGGCCTACTACCACCCCGCCAAAGGCCTGCGCTTTGACCGCATCAACCGCCGCACCCACCGCCGAGTCATGGTGGTGGATGGGAAAATCGGCTTCACGGGTGGTGTCGGGTTTGCCGATGAATGGCAGGGCAATGCCGATGCCGCCGATCATTGGCGGGAGGTGCATGGCCAACTGGAAGGCCCCATCGTGGCCAAACTGCAGACCGCCTTTCAGCAACATTGGTTAGAGGCCACGGAAGAACTCCTCAGCGGGCCGGACCACTTTCCCGCACTTCCCCCAGTCGGCACGCTCATGGCCCAGGTCGTCACCTCCCGCGCCTTCACCGTGGCCCCCATGCCCGTGCTCCAGGCCGTGGCCATCGCCGCTGCGAAAAAGAGCATCTACATCACCAACCCCTACTGCACGCCCAGCGACGACTTTGTGCATCTGCTGGCGGAGGCCACCCAGCGTGGCGTGGATGTAAAGCTGATCATTCCTGGAAAGCACAATGACCAGCCCGCGACCAAATCCGCCGGCAGTGAAAGTTATGGCAAACTGCTGGAGGCGGGCGTGAAGATCTACCAATACAGCCCCACCATGATCCACTCCAAGACCATGGTCGTGGATGGCCACTTCTCCATGTTTGGCACTTCGAATCTCGATCCCCGCTCCTCCCAGATCAATGAGGAGATCGACATCAGCATCTACGATACTGGCTTTGGAGCCGCCATGGACCAGATCTTCCGTGACGACCTGCAAAAGTCGAAACCCTATCTCATGGCCGATTTCGAAGCCCGGTCATTGAAAGATCGTTTCCTGGAATGGATCATGATTCCCATCCGCTCGCAGCTCTGAGTCAACTCAACGACCGCATCCCATGAGACAAATCGCCGAAAACCTCTGGCTCTTGCAATACCCGCTCACCGTGCTGGGCACGCAGCATGGGCGGAATGTCACCGTCATCCGCCTGCGCTCAGGCCGCACGGTGCTGCACTCCATGGCCCCATTCACGACGGCGGATCTAGCCACGCTTCAGTCGTTAGGCTCACCCGGCTGGCTGGTGGAGGCCATGCTGCTGCATGACACCTATGCCAAAGAAGGCCACGCCGCCTTTCCTGACCTGCCCTTCCTAGGCCCACCGGGTTTTTCAGACGTGGTCAAATTCCCCACACTGCCGCTGCTGCCTGCGCCTGCGGAATGGGCGGGCGAGATGGAGGTCTTCCCCATCGAGGGCACGCCGAAGTTGAAGGAGCATGCCTTTCTCCATGTGCCCACACGCACCCTCATCGTGGCGGATCTCATCTTTAATTTTGATCCCAACGAACACGGCTGGGACCGCTTCTTCCACCGCTACATCGCTGGCTTCAAACGCTACCCCGGCATGAGCCGCATCTTCAAACTCTGCCTTGCGGACCGCCCCGCCTTTCAGACCTCACTGCGCCGCATTCTGGAGCAGGATTTCGATCGCATCATCGTCGGCCACGGCCGTGTCATCGAAAGCCACGGCAAGGCGCTGCTGCTGCGCGCCTTGGAAGATGCAGGTGTTTTATAACCGCCGATCAGCCGCGCTTCATCGTGACAATATCGTCACATGATTGCATCAATCCTTCATGACAGCTAGTGGGTGACTCCTGTTCACCATGGCCGAAGCTTCCGCTCCCTCTCCTCTGCATTCCAGCGCCCCGGCTCCAGTCACCTCCAGCACCCTCATCAGTTCCACCGCCGTGGATGTCACCCGGCTTCTCTACATGCTGTATCAGGATGTCGAAAGCCAGATCAACCGGGCCGATCTCAAGGCCCAGATCACCCTCAGCACCTCGGCTATCCTCGCGGCCATGGTTTCAAACATGGGCCTGGGGCTGAAGTCGCCTGACCTGCATCTCTGGACCGCTACCGAATGGACCCTGCTAGGCATTTACGCCCTCTTCATTGCCTTCATCTGCTGCGCCATCGCCCACGCACTTCTGGCAGCTTTTCCTCGCTCGATTGGCAAATCTAAAAAGAAGCCTGAAAACGCCAATCTCTACTTCACCGCCGACATCGTCACCCTCCACCCGGAGACCTACGTGCAGCTATTCGGTGCCCAGCTCAATTCCGACGTGCGCGAGAACGTGCTGAAGCAAATCCACGCTAAGGGTCGTGTGCTGGAGGCCAAGCTGGGGCATGTCCGCTGGGGCTTAAAGTTCCTCAGCC
>DMMK01000717.1 GCA_003453085.1 Verrucomicrobiales bacterium | reverse complement strand
CCGGGGGCTCAAGTGGCGAAACATGAGCCGTTCAAGGATGGCAAGTTTGTGCTTGAGCAGGACGAAGTCATCGTGATGGCGGGCCAGGAGAATCTGGTGCGTGAGCAGAAGGTGGGCGAGTTTGAGGCGGTGTTCGGCACTGCCTATGCAGCCAAGCAGCCGCGGTTTCGATCGATGGCATGGGAAGGCGACACAGTGTATGAGCAGTGGCGGGATTTGAACTTCGGCGACTGGAAGGCGCAGCTCGACGCAGCGGGCGCGGGCATCGTGATCGCGCAATTTGGTCAGACGGAGTCGTTTGATGGGGTGAAGCGGCTGGCGGAGTTCAAGTCGGCTTATCATCGGCTGCTGGACCAGTTTTCCGGCCAAACACTGCGCTTTGTACTGGTGTCGCCGATGCCGTTTGAAAAGCCCACGGCATCGCATGCACCGGACCTGACACAGCGGAATGCGGATGTGAAGGCCTATGCCGAGGCGGTGCGCGAGGTGGCGAAGCAGCGTGGGGCGATCTTTGTCGATCTGTTCACTCCTTTGTCGATTCCGGCGGCGAAAGCACGCATCACCGACGATGGTCTGCATCTGAATGCAGTGGGACTGCGCGTGGTGGCGCGGGAGATTGCGCAGCAGCTCGGGGCCGCATCAAGCGAGGCAGATGACCTCACCGCGCTGAAGGCGGCGATTGTGGAAAAGAACCGTTTGTGGTTCGACTGCTGGCGTCCGGCAAACTGGTCCTTTGTGTATGGGGACCGGGTGACTCAGATGTTTGGCAAACCGGCCGAGGCGGCCCCTTCCCTGCGCGAGAGCTTTGAGAGCTACAAGCCGCTGGTGGCCAAGATGGATGCGCGCATTGCCGCCATCGCCAAGGGCCAGCCGGAAAGTGAAGAGCCCGCGATCCCTGAGCCGCCCAAGGCAGCCCCTGCCCCGGTGCTGACTCCCGCCCAGCAGATGGCGGCCTTCGCCGTGGCCGAGGGTTATGAGATCAATCTGTTCGCCTCCGAGGCACAGGACGTGGCGAAGCCCACCCAGTTCTCCTGGGATGAGCGCGGCAGGCTTTATGTGGCCTGTTCTCCAACATACCCACACATGCTGCCTGGGGTGAAGCCGAGCGACTACATCCTGATCCTGGAAGACAGCGACGGCGATGGCCAGGCGGACAAGTCCACCCGCTTTGCCGAAGGCCTGACAATGGTGCAGGGCGTGGAGCCGGGCGATGGCGGCGTGTATGTGTGTGATTTCGACCAGATCCTGCACCTGAAGGACACCAATGGCGACGGCAAGGCCGACGTGAAGACGGTGCTGTATTCGGGCTTTGGCATTGGCGATACGCACCAGCTTGTGAACTCCATCTGCCACGGACCCGACGGTACCCTGTGGTTCACGCAGGGGCTGCATGCCTACTCGCGGGTGGAGACCTCGCACGGACTCGCTGTGCTGGAGAAGGCAGGCGTCTGGCGCTACAACAAACGCACGGAGAAGATGGATGCGTTTTTCAACGGTGGCAAAGCGGGGCACAACTGCTGGGGGGTGGCCTTTGATGACTACAACCAGGTGTTTCACAAAAGCGGCGACCGCCCGGCGGGTTACTTCAGCACACCCGGCCTCATCGCCATGAAGGACCCGGATGAGTATCACCCCACCGGCATGCTTTTTGACACCAGCCCAAAGACGAACTCCATCGAGATCATCGGTACCCGCGCGTTGCCAGATGACATTCAGGGCACGGCCCTCATCGGCGGTTACTTTGGCAGCGTGGTGGAGCTGCATCGTTTCGCCGATGCGGGATCAGGCTATCAGACGACGCAGTTGCCAAAACTGGTGAAGTCCTCGGATCCCTCTTTCCGCCCGGTGGATGTAAGCGTGGGCCCCGATGGCGCGATGTACCTGTGCGACTGGTTCAATCCGGTGATCGGCCATTACCAGGCCAGCTATGCGGACCCGCGCCGCGACCGGGTGCATGGCCGCATCTGGCGCATCACGGCCAAAGGCCGCGCCCAGGTGAAACAACCGGCCCTGGCGGACATGAAGCCCGCGCAACTGCTGGAGCAGCTGGCCTCCCCCGAACGCTGGACCCGTTATCAGGTCAAGCGCCTGCTGTTTGACGGCCTAACCAAAGATGTGATCCCTGCGGCAGAGGCCTTCGTGGCAAAGACCCAGGATGAGCACCAGCTCATGGAGGTGTGCGGCGTGTATGAGGCGCATCAGTCGCCCAACCCAGCTCTGCTGAAGCGGCTGCTGACAGCCAAGGATGCCCGCGTGCGTGCCTATGGAGCCCGCGTGGCCGGTGCCTGGGCAGACCAGCTTCCCGATGCGCTGGCGCTGCTGACGCAGGCGGCGCGTGATGAGCACCCCCGCGTGCGCCTGGAGGCCGTGGTGGCCTGTGCGCGCATCCCGAAACCGGAGTCGGTGGAAGTGGCCACGCTGGTGCTGGAGAAGCCTACGGACAAGTTCCTGGACTATGCGCTGCGGCAGGCCGTGCGGGCGCTGCAACCCCAGTGGCAGCCGGTGCTGGCCAAACTGACCTTTCACGATCAGGCAGCCCAGGCGGAGTACGTGCGGAAGATCGCCCAGGCCGCACCGGTCGTGGCGCACCCTGGCAAGGCCGTCTATGACGCGCTGTGCCTGAACTGCCATCAGCCCGAAGGCAAGGGCCTGCCAGGGGTGTACCCGAGCATCGCAGGCACCGACTGGGTGAAGGGAGATTCCGCACGGCTGATCAAAATCGTGCTGCACGGCCTCAGCGGACCGATCCATGTGGACGGCGCGGAGTTCAAACAAGTCGCTCCCCTGCCGATGCCGCCCATGGGCCTGGATGACCAGCAGATGGCCGATGTGCTGACCTACGTGCGCAGTCAGTTCGGCAACCAAGCCCCCGCTGTCACACCGGATGAAGTAAAGAAGGTGCGCGCGGCCACCAGCGAACGCAGCGGCCTCTGGACAGAAGAAGAGCTGAAGTGATGGTGCGTCGCAGCACTCCTTTTGGT
>DMMK01000526.1 GCA_003453085.1 Verrucomicrobiales bacterium | reverse complement strand
TCCAGCGCCAGCTTCCACTCGCTGCGCACAGGTGCAGCGATCGCCTGCCGCAGGGACAGCGCACCATCATCTATCTCCAGTTCCGTACCCACAGCCCGGGTCTCCCAGGCGGAGGGGATGCTGGGCATCTCGGTCGGGTACTCGTGCCAGCGCGTGCTCACCATTCGTCCGCGCTGCCCCTGGACCTGGGCGGAACCCGCACAAAACACCATTCTCGCGCGGCCTTCCTCCACCTGGGTCAGCAGCGTTTGCAGCAAAGCCGCATCTTCCCCTGGCTTGCGTACCCGCACCAGCGCTAGCGCCGCCGTTGAGTCCAGGGCCAGGCCATAGACCCAAGTATGGTTGCCCATTGCTGCTTTTTCGGCGTTGGCAGGTCTCTTCGGCAGGCCGGGCGGCTGTACCTCTGCGATAAAAACATCCAGCCAGCGCCCCTTCCGGTCCCCTGGCCACACCTGGTCCCCCGGCGGCATCACGGCCAGGATTTTGGGTTCGCCGCTTTCCAGGATCACTCCGCTGACCACGCTTTCCTCAAACAGGTCGCGCCAGTCCAGCCAGCCGTGCACGGCCTTGTCCGTCAGTTGGTTCGTCTTGTGGTCATAGACATCCAGCCAGGACGTGGGCCAAAGTACGGTCTCAGGGCCCCGCGGAGCATAACGAGTCACCCATTGCGCTGAAATTTTCGACTCCGTGGCGGGCGGCCCCCAAGGCTGGAGCTGGCACTCCAATGACGTGCCGATGAAGCGTTCCTCAAAGGCCGTAGGCACCATGAAAAGCCGGTCCATCTCCTGGTCCAACTCACTCGGCATCCAGGCCAGTTGCCCGCTCTTCACACTCACGCGGTCGCCGTCATCCGCCGCACTGCCGACATCCGAGATCACACTGGCCCGGCCTTCTTTCACCGCCCGCCTCAGCTCCACCACCCGTTCGGCATCCGTTTTTTTCGCTCCCGCGATCAACCGGATCACCTCCATCTCCGGCGCACGGATCACCACCTGCCGAACCTCCAAAGGCAACGGCTCCGCTAGCGCAGGCAGGGCGGCCCCACCCACGCCCAGAACAAGACTGACCAAATAAGTTTTCATGATCAAAGACGTTTGATGAAGACCACATACCGCATGGCAGGTCCCGCGCCGGCATCGGGGCCAGAAAGGCGCAGCACGTTGGTCACCTGCCGCCACTGCTGCCATAGGGTCAGCTGTCCCATCCACTCGATTTGATCAAACTGCGGGTATTCCACGGACAGCTTCTCCCGCTCGGCCCCCGTCGCCGCATTGGCATAGCTGATGCGGCGCATCTTCGGCGGAGTGAGATGGTGCTCCAGCTTTAGACTCACCCGCAGCCTGCCCCCTTCCGTGAGGCCCTCTTGCTGAATCTCCACGGCGCTGCCCACAAAGCGTTTCGCCAGTCTCTCCGGCATTGCCGGTGGCTTCTCCGGGGTCACCCAGCCTTCGGCAAACTCCTGCTCCTGCCCCTGCCGCCAGATCCAGGGTTGGTCCTCGCCCACAGCCCCTTTCACGGCCAAAACCTGCTTCAGCCCGCCCACCTGCATTTCTTCATCCAGCCGCTTTTTCAGCGCCGGGTGCTCTTGAAACTGCCCTTCAAACTTCGCCTGCCACAGTACCTCAGGCACCTCATACATCACCAGTTCCACCTCCACTGGCGCAGCCAGAACCTGCCCCACAACGATCCCCGCGCCTAGAGCCACCCTCAGGAACTGCTGGGTCAAAGTCATGCCCACGTTGTAAAGCCCCCCTGCCCCGCTAGGCAATGCCAAAATGCAGGGCCAGCCTTTCCCGATCAATGGCATTCCCGGGCGGGTCGTGAGATCGAGCGGGACACTTTTGTAGGCATGGCGGGTAGATTTGGACTGGAATACCCCCTGAAATGACCCGATACCTCATTCATGCAAATGACGATGGAGGCCAGGCTGCGCAAGCTGCTGGAGGCCGTGGAGATGCTGCACCAGAGGGAAGACGGAAGCCCCTTTCAGACCCGGGTCTTCCGGGCCTGCCAACACCTGTTTCCCGAAAGCTGCAGCAGCCTGGAACTGTGGGACCGCCAAACGGGCATGCTGACAGCGGCCTACGGGGTGGATTATGAACCTGCAGGCCTGGAGGAGCGGCTGAAAAGGATCGGCGAAGTGGTGCAGCGGGACCACCCCGGATTTCCCATCATCGCGGCCGGGTCAGATGAGCTGATGCGGCTATCCGAGCTGACCACCCTGCGCGAGTTTCAGAAAACAGAGCTTTATGACATCGGCTTCAAGCCCCTGGGCCTGCGCCACCAGGTGGTCACCCCCGTGCAGTCCGCCACCCAGCTCGGTGGCGTGACTTTCAATCGGGGAGGCAGCCGAGATTTTGCTGAGGAGGATCTGGAAATCATCCGCCTTTTCAGCCGCCAAGTGGTCATCGCCCATCAGAATGACCGGGTGCTGAGCCGCACGCTGGAGCAACAGCCCCAGATTTCCTCGCTGGACCACACCCCGCTGCGACGGGCCGGGCTGACCCGGCGGGAGAGCGAGGTCTTTGCCTGGATGATGGAGGGCAAACGGGATCGTGAAATCGCCACCATCCTGGGCATCAGCTACCGCACGGTGACCAACCACGTACATGCCATCCTGCGCAAACTCGGCGTGGAAACCCGGACGGCCGCCACCCGGACAATACCCAAAGATTGAGCCCCTTAAACAAGGCCTCCATGAAAATGAGTATCCCTACTCATGGCCAGGGTCAGTCCCTGGAGGGAGGATGATGATTGTTCTGAAGAGGGCTCAGATTTTTGTCAGCTTATGTTTCACGGGCATCGGCTGAGGAAGATCTGAAGCCCTTCTTTAGGACACCTTTTAGCTTTCGAATCAACACCGGTACCGTGTGGATTTACTCCACCAACTGGCGTTCGCGCATTGCCCCCAGCGTCCAATCATACTCTTTGACGAGCTGGTCCACGACATCGCCCGTGCGCAGCTCGCCGGGCAGGACTTCCCAGGTGTAGGTCTCCATTTCGATGTGCTGGCACTTCGTCGGATTTTGGGAAAGCCAGTCCATGGCCCCTTCGATGTGATCGCGCGTGCTTTCAAATCCGTCCGTGGGCTGAGCGTGCAGGGGGATGTGGAAGTGGACGCGCCATTCATCCCCCAGTTCCGCCGGATTCGTCTGGGCGAATTGGAGGGCATCTGGCAGGTCTTTGAAGCGGCGCAGTGGCGTGGTGGGGCCGTAGTCGGCGATGACTTGGTGGAAGTACACCGGCTCATCAAAAGCGCGTAGTTTGGCCACCATCTCCGGGGTGGGTTTCAGCTTCAGCGCAGAGCTGAAGTGCAGCTTGCTGAGGCGAATGCCGGCGCCGGTGATGCGGGAGAGCGCACGCTTGGGCGTCTCATACTCGATGGCGAGGTGGCAGGTGTCGTAGTTCAGACCGATGAACTTGAAGAAGTCCTTGTCCTGAGGGTGGCGGTCATAATAGAGGCCGAAGAACTTGAGCACCTCCCCGCTGGTCTCAAACAGGCCCAAGGGCTCGGGCTCGAAGCCGAGGTGGAGGTCATGCCCCGTGGCGGCGGAGACCGTTTCGATGTGTTCCCGGCAGAGGCGGACGTTTTCAAAAATCGCGCTGATCTCGTCCCCGCCGATGTTGAAGGTCTTGTGCGAACCGGGCAGGGTGCTGACGCTGCCGCTGGCCCCGGGGGGCAGGAGCTGAGCCAGGATATCGAACAGGCGCTTGGTGTATTCCAGCCGGTCTTTAGAGGTCCAGTCCGGCAGGAACACCTGCTCCTTCACCCGGGTGCCGTGGAAGGAGCCGTAGGGAAAGCCATTGATGGTGAAAACGTAGCAGTTGTTGGCCGCCAGCCAGTCCTTGAATTCGGCGATCTTCCCCGGGGCCAGCAGTTCGAGCGAGGCTTGGTGACCCAGACGCAGGCCGATGCCATAGGGCTTGTCCGGGCTCACGCGCTCTTTCACCCGCAGGGTGTAGTCGCGCAGGGTCGCCCAGGTCTGGTCCCAGGTTTCACCACGGTGGATGTTGGTGCAGTAGCCGAGATGGATGCCGTGGTTGAGAAGCATGATTGGGGGGGGAGGCCGAGGAAAGAGGGGAGTTTGCGATGGGTTGCCGTTGTTTGCAATGCTTTGCGGTGGGGAGTGTGCGCAACGGCACCCGTGCCCAGTGCAAAGGGAGATGCTGATTCTGCGAGCGGTGCAGGCAGGAGTGCCCGCATCACGTTTACTCCAGGGTCACCTTTAGCGGCTGGGCGTAGCTTTCCCAGGCTGCCTCGATGGAAGCCGCTTCGGCGGGGCCATCCGTGATGAGGAAACGGTACTTGGAGACGTAAGGCGTCCCAGGCTCGATTGACCAGTCCCCGTCCTGGGAAGGGGCGATGCAGAGCTGGGGATTTTTCGGGTGCAGCCTCAGTGGCTGGGGAAAGCGGAAATTGCTGGGGTGAATGAGGATGGCCATGCCAGCGGGCTGACCCGCCACCACGCCGCCCATGTGGACCCATTTGGCCTTGGTCGAGTCGCCCTTTTTGCGGTCATCGCCATTGCTGGTGAGCATGGTCACCTGATCCACCGGATCCCACTGCGCATGGCCGCGCACGCCCAGGCCGCCGTAGTAGTAGGTGGGTAGCTTTAGAGGGGAGGCCCCTGCGCAAGTCTGGGTGGAAACGAGGTCCAGAATGAAGGCCGGGGAATCCCCGCTGTTGAGGGCATAGGCGGTGACTTCCCAGGTCTCATCCAACACGGCTTTTTCCTGCCCAGCGGGGCGGTCCACAAAACGGTGCTGGCTGATGAACCCTGCCTGCACCGGGCCACCCCAGCTTTTCACCAGGGACTGAAACTGGACCTCGGCAGTGAGGGTGCCATCGGGCCCCTTGCCCTGATTCCAGAAATCGGGATGGCCCCCTTCAAATTCCGTCTTCGTCCACGCCATCCAGATGCCGCGATGCCAGCGGTGGTCCGCCGGGTGG
Source organism: Verrucomicrobiales bacterium (assembly GCA_003453085.1). GTDB lineage: Bacteria > Verrucomicrobiota > Verrucomicrobiia > Verrucomicrobiales > Verrucomicrobiaceae > Prosthecobacter. The sequence goes on along the minus strand of DMMK01000526.1, from coordinate 9,605 downwards.
TTGCCCGTGACAAGCTTGCCGTTAGGCGTAAAAACAGGGTGCAGGTGCGCTCCATGCTTGAACACCTCCGATACCCCTTTCGGCACTGGCCCAGCCTCCATCTGGTAATCAAACACGGGGCGCTTTTTTCCCTCCTGGTGATGGGTGAAATGCAGCACGTCGCCCGCCTTCTCCACCGTGAGACCATAGGGCGCAACAGGCGGGCTGGAAGGGGCTTCTTTGAAACGAAGATTCTCCCCGGCGCCGATCTGCGGCACGATCATCACGGCTCGTCCCTCGGCATCCACCTGCAGCATGGAAACGACGGTGCCGTCTCTGCCTGAAAGCGTGTGGTCTCCCTTCCATTCCTTCGGTGCCTTGAAGGTGACGATGGCACGGGTCTGGTCTTTATCGCCGCCATGCACGGTGATCTGGATAGGCTCGGCAGCCAATGCGGTGCTGCCAGTGAGAGCCAGGAAAAACGACAGGAGCGATTTCTTCATGAAGGGCTAAACGCGGTCTTCAACGCTTTCATTCACAGGGTTCCATGAAGCGACCTCGTTCACACCTGGGCCAGGGCAGCCAGTTTTTCCTTCAGAAGCTGACGGGCCCGGTAGAGTCGTGTTTCGACGGCTTTTTCGGAGCAGTCCAAAATATCCGCCATCTGCCGATACCCCAGATCCTGATAGGTGAAGAGGACCAGGGCCTCGCGCAGTTCGTTCGGCAGGCTGGCGATGGCACGCTGCACTTCCCGTGCGGTTTCAGCCTGGCTCAGGCTTTCATCTGGGGCCTGGGTGGTGGCTGGCTGGTCCAGCCCACTCTCGGTCAGTGAATCCAGAGAGGCCGCCGGATGGCGTTTTTGCCAGCGCCAGTGATTGGCCAATAGGTGGCGGGCGATGCGGAAAAGGTAGCTGGAAAACGCCGCCTGTGGGCGGTAGCGGTGACGATGCTGATAGAGGCGCACAAAGGTCTCCTGCGCTAAGTCCCCGGCCGCTGCGTGGTCATGGGTCATGTGCCATAAAAAGGCGGCTAGACGGTCCTGCCAGCGGGCCATGATCTCATTCAGCGCCAGGTCATCGCCCCCTGCCAGCCTCTGCATGGCCGCTGCGTCAGCGTCGGGCATCAGTCAGGGCTGGCGGCGGGTTGAGGTGATGAATTGCAGCGTTTCGTGGTCGGCGGGCAGGTGGGGAAGCATCTGCCGGACGTAGGCCTGAGCGGCCTGGGGATTCATGGCCGTGGCCACTTTTTTCAGATGCAGCAGAGCGGTCTGCTCGCAGCTTTTGACATGCAGCTCATGGGTCTGCGTGGTGGCAGCCTCCGGCCCGTGGGTTTGCTGGGCTAGACGCAGTCGTTCGCGTGCTTCTTGTAGCTGGGCACACAGCCGGGCGCACTCGGCGCGCTGGCCTTCATGCAGCGCACATTCACGGGCAAATTCCTCTTCACTGAGGGCGTGGCCACTGCGCATCCAGGCGAGGCTGGCGCGGGTTTCCGCTGTCACAGTCGGCTGCTGACTCGACACATCTTTTTTCATCCACCACACCGTCCCCATGAGGACCGTGCAAGCAGCGACCGAAGCCACCGCGCGGGGGCGGAAGAGCCAGGCTACAGCCTGTTTCCAGCTAGGACTTTGCAGGCTTTGCCTAGCCTGAATCTCTTGCCAAACATGGCTGGCAAAGGCGGGCGACAGACCCGGCGGGGTGGCCGCGCTGTTCAAGAGGTTATCGAGCTGTGGATCTGTCATGGCTGAATGAAAAACGCCCTCACCCCAGGGCGGGGAAAGGGCGCATGGTGATTCAAAGGAAGGCCCTCACAGGCCGCACCTTCATGCCAGCAGAACTCATGCCGGATCAGCGTGAAGTCGCAGGCAGCACGGCGATGACCTGGCCCAGATGATCCAGCAGGATCGTCGTCTGGTTCGGGTTATGCGCCTGGCCCATGTTCACCCGCGTGGGTGCTGGGGCCGGTGGTGGTGATTTAACTGCCACCGGGCGGCTCTCTCCGGCGAGGGCGGTTCCCGAAAGCATGGACAGTGCGGTGACGGCGAGGGTCGTCAAAAGGTAGGATTTCACAATGGTTTTTTAAGTTGGTAGGGTTGGTGACAGACAGCCGGGAGATGCCCGTCATCAGGGCCAACACCGCTGCGCCGTGAAACCCTTGAGAAAAGTGTCTTTTTCTTTTCCCTGCCTTCGTCCTCCCTTGTTCCTCCTTGCTGAAAGACAAGGTCTCTGAGATACGCTAAATCCCTCCTGTGATGTTCTTCCGTATTTTTCTGCTCCTCGCCTGCCTCGCCAATTTGGGCCATGCCGCGCCTTTGTTTGACCGCAGCAACCTCGCCGCTTGGTGCATCGTCCCCTTTGATGCCGGGAAACGGGGGCCGGAAGCACGCGCCGCCATGTTGGAGAAGATTGGCGTCAAAAAATTCGTCTATGACTATCGTGCCGAGCACATCCCGCAGTGGGATGAGGAACTCACGGCCCTCAAAAAACATAACGTCGAGCTCTTCGGCTGGTGGTTCCCTACCTCCTACAATGAAGAAGCGAAAAAGACGCTGGAGCTTTTCAAACGCCACGGCGTGAAACCCCAGCTCTGGGTGAATGGCAATGGCGGCCCCATCGAGGTGAAGGACGCGGCTGATCAGCAGGCCCGCATTGCCAAAGAAGTGGCGCGGCTGAAACCCATCTGCGAAGCCGCGGCGCCCCTAGGCTGCAAGGTCGCGCTGTACAATCACGGCAACTGGTACGGCGAGCCGGAGAATGCCATAGCCATTGTCGAGGCGCTTAAGGCCCAGGGTCTCAGAAATGCGGGTCTGGTTTACAACCTGCATCACGGTCATGGCCACTTGGATCGACTTGAAAAAGTGCTGCCCCAGATGATGCCCCATCTACTTTGCCTGAACCTCAATGGCATGGATGTGGCGGGCGATACAAAAGGCCGCAAGATCCTGCCTCTGGGCATTGGCACCGAAGACATGCGCGTGCTGAAGATCATCGCCGGCAGTGGCTACAAAGGTGTGATTGGCATCCTCAATCACACCAACGAAGATGCGGAAGGTCGCCTGCTGGATAACCTGGATGGGCTAGCCTGGCTGCTGCCTCAGATCGAAAGCAAAGCGGCGGTTGAACAGCCCAAGTATCGCACCTGGAAAATGACCGCCGCGAAGGTCCCGGAGATCCAGACCAAGCTCGTGATGATGGGCCAGAGTGTGCCCTCGCTGAGTCCTGACTTTGGCCAGGCACTGAAAGGCAGCCTGCGCATCGAGGGGCAAGAAGCCTACCGCACCCTACCCCTCAGCATTGAGTGCCGGGCCAAGTTGAACAGCGCCAAGAACTTCAACATCCTTGTTGCCTCTGACCCGAAAAGCTCCGCCACCCATTGGGAAATTTACAGCTACAAAGACAGCGGGTTTTTCAGCCTGTATCTTCCCGGTCGTGGCGGCGAGTATCAGACAAAGGTGAACATCTGCGATGGCCAATGGCATGACCTCGTCGCCAGCATCGGGATGGACAAAGTGATGCTGTATGTGGACGGCAAACTGGTGCTGGAGGAGGACGTGCCACCGCTCCAGGGGAGTTCTAAGCCGGGGGACTTGTCCTTCGGTGACCTTGTTGAAGGTGGTGTCGGTTGTGCTGGTGTGCTGGATGATGCCCGCCTTTCCCGGGGACCCATGAAACCGCGCAAGGGTAACCACCCGCGCCAGCGCATGGATAACACCCTCGGCCTCTGGAACTTCGATGATCTGGATAGCCTGCTGGTAGGCACGGCCGCAGCTCCGGCTCCTGCCGAGTTCAAACCCGACCGCAAACCCTTGCGTGAAGAGGAATATGCTCACTGGCAGGCCGAGGTGAACCGTGAGCGTGTTTTCGATTACTACGCCAAGCAGGCCGTACAGTTCATGGGCAAAACCCTGCCGGATCTCCTGCCCGGCTTCCCTGGCCTGGATGGCGGCCAGCAGGGCCACTGGGGCAATCAGAACGATGCCGTCACCTGGAAGGACGGCCGCTTTGCCACCTCCGATCTGGGCTCCGTCTTCAGCACCGTTTTCAAGGGCGCAGGTGTCACCTTGAACAAGGGCGTGTGCGTGCGGCTGGGAGACAAATCGGCGGTCTTTGATCCAGAAACGCTCTCATTCCCCGTGGTCTGGAGCGGGGGTTTCATCAAGCTCAGTGATGCCCGCCACGGCTTCATGGGCGGCGGTGTGATGGATGGGAAAGCTATTACCAAAAATGCCGAGCGCCCCAAACCCGCCAACCAAAAGTATCGCGGATTTTATCGCCATGGTCCGCAGGTGGTTTTTGTGGCGGAACAAACAGGCGACAAGAAAAAGTCTTATTTCACCCTGGGCCAGGAAGGCGTGGGCCAGCCTAACAACAAGCTGGTTCAGGATTATCTCAAAGGTGGTCCGGCCCAGTGGCCGCAGTGGATCGAAACCAAAGGCGTCATCGGCCAGGGGCAGCCCTTTGCCACGGACACTCTCACAATTCCTTTTGAAAACCCCTACGGCACGCTGTTTTTCATCAGTGGCCATGACTTTTTCAAAGATGGCACAGCGGCGATTAGCACCATGACCGGTGAAGTCTGGCTGGTGCGCGGTATTGATGAGAAGCTGGAAACGCTACGCTGGAAACGCTACGCCACCGGCCTGCACCAGCCCCTGGGCGTGAAGATCATCAATGACAAACTTTATGTGTTAGGCCGTGACCAGATCACCCGCCTGCATGACCTCAATGGCGACGACGAGGCCGATTTTTATGAGTGCATGACGAATGCCCCGGAGACTTCTCCTGGCGGTCATGATTACATCACCGGGCTGGAAACCGATGCCGAAGGTCTTTTCATCACCGCCTCAGGCAATCAGGGCATCATCCGCATTGCCGATCCGCAGGTGAACGTGCTGGCCACCGGCTTCCGTAATCCTAATGGCATCGGCTTGTCGCCCGATGGCCGTTTCATCACCACCAGTGTGCAGGAGGGGGACTGGACTCCCGCTTCTTCCATCTGCCAGGTAGAGCTGGGCAAAAATGAAGGCGCCCATTTCGGCGCTGGAGGTCCTAAAAATGGCCAGCCTCCAGAGCCGCCTTTGATGTATCTGCCGCGTGGGGAGGACAACTCCTCCGGCGGCCAGTGTTTCATCACCGGCCAGCCCTGGTCTGCACTCAATGGAGAAGGCAACTTTACCCACTTTTCTCCCGGCACGGGCACCGGCTGGCTGGTCATGCGCCAGCAGGTGCAGGGCCGCTGGCAGGGGGCCGCCGTGCGCATCGCTGGCAGTTTTGATTCCGGCTCCCAGACCGGGCGTTTCCGTTCCCTAGATGGCCAGCTTTACGTCACAGGCATGCAGGGCTGGGGCAGCTACACACCGAAAGATGGCTGTTTCCAAAGAGTACGTTATACCGGCGGCAAGGTCCCCGTACCGATTGGCTTTGAAGCCCGCGACAATGGGGTGCTGATTCGTTTTGACCATGCCTTGGATGCCGCCATCGCTGCCAAGGCCAGCAACCACTTTGCCCAATGCTGGAACTACAATTACAGCGCCGCTTATGGCTCGCCCGAGATGTCGGTTCGTTATGCCGATACGGTGGGTCATGATCCCCTGGAAGTACGCAGTGCCCAGGTGCTGGAAGGCGGCAAGACCTTGTTCCTTGAGATCCCCCAACTCGTCCCCGCCAGCATGGTGCATCTGCGGGTCGGCGTCAGTGGTGACCGTGCTCACGATGTCTTCCTCACTGCCCATGCACTGGTCCCCGCCTTCACTGATTTTCCAGGTTATCAAAAGATCGCCAAGACCTGGACGGCTCCAGTGAAAGGCACTGCCAAGACCACCACCCAACTCAACCCCTGGGCCAAAGGCGAACCGGGCCGCAAAATCATCGTGGATGCCGCCCTCGGCCTGCAATACGTGCAAAAGCAGCTCACGGCCAAAGCCGGTGAAAAGCTCACCCTCACCTTCAACAATCCCGATGTGGTGCCGCACAACTGGTTGCTCGCCAAACCCGGCTCCTTGCAAAAGCTGGGCGATCAGGTGAACCTCATGATCACCGACCCCAAAGGCCTTGCCAAACACTACGTGCCCGATTCCCAGGACGTCCTCGTCTATACCGACATGACGAATCCGAAAGAGCAGTTCACCATCCATTTCGAAGCCCCGAAAGAAAAAGGCGACTACCCCTACCTCTGCACCTTCCCCGGCCACTGGATGGTCATGAACGGCGTGCTGAAGGTGGAGTGATGATGTTTATTTTTTATCATACACATTGTTAGGCTTAACCTGATGGTTTTCTGGCAACCGATTGGACTTGCATTGCTGATGATCCTGCCGATTGAACGCTGTTAAGATGGAAAGATTTTACACTGCATCTGCCATTTATTTGGTGGGCTCTCTGCTCTTAACCGCTGGGGTCTATGCCATGGGAATGCAACGACGGCGTATCTTTGGCGCTCGGTTTGGTCCGGGCAGGGAGTATGGAGATCTTTCTGAAACTGAAGATCAAGATTGGATCCGCCTGCACGACGAAACCTTCAATCACGGATTCTGGCGTTTTATCATGCTGGCGTTTATGTTCTACCATTACCCGGGCTTCGCGGCTTGCGTGACTGTTCTCAAGGGACTGCTGAACACCCTTGTGATGGTGATCGTTTCAGCCGTGTTCTGGATCGGCCTTTTGTATTGGGTGTGCTGAGGATTTGGTTTCTCAAACAGGCAAGGCTGCCAATGACGAATAGTGGTCCCTTTTCTCTGGAATGGACTCGCTACTTATTGTCTGACAGTATCTCACTCCCACTGGCTGCCCTTGCTGCCCACGTAGGTCATGCTGAGGCCGATGACGACGTGAGCCAGGAGCACAAAGGCGGCGAGTTCAGGCGAGACGAGGGAGGTATCGGTGACCTTTTTCACCGCGTCGTAAAAGGCGGTGTCGCTCATGCTGCGCAGGCTGCCGGACCACGCCCAGAAAGCGGCGATGAAAGGGTTCACTGCCCCCTCCAGCCAGTCGGGCAGAGTCAACACCGCCCCGGAAAGCGGCAGTTGGAAACCGACGAGGTAGATGCTGAGGATGGTGGCCTTTTCTGGAGTCCGGCTCAGGGCACTGATGCCCAGGCAGATGCTCGTCATCGCCGCAGATGCCAGCACCAGGAGCATGAGCTTCACCATCAGATCTCCGGGCAGCCCGCCTACCACCATGTCCACAAACACCCCCATCCAAACACTCTGTGCGAGGACAAAGACGCCGAGGAAAAGCACCTTGCTGATGAGATAGGCCAGGGTACTGAGGCCGCCTAACTTCTCGCGTTCCAAAATGAGCCGTTCGCCTGCGATTTCGCGCGCGGCATTATTGCTGGCCATGAGCGTGACCAGCACGACCTGCAGCATGATGAGCCCGCTAACGATGCCGCCGGCCTGCAATTGATCGAACTGATGCTGCGCCTGCCGCTGCATCTCATAGACGATGTCTGTCTCCTGGCGCTGGTTGAGCTGCTTCAGCGGCTTGATGCCATCCAGCGCAAAGATGACCACCAGCAGCGGAAAGCCGATGAGCATGGCCAGATGCAGGCCCACTTGGCCTCGGTCCCGGCGAAAGATGGTCCAGCGCCGGTGCAGCAGCGTGAAGACTTGGCTCATCATACTCGGCAGTTCTTCCGGTGCCAGAGGGTGCGGAGCATCGGGATCGGTCTCTGCCTGCGCAGCCTCTTCAGCCGCCGGTTTTGACTCAAACAACATCGCCTCGTAATAGCTGCGCTTTTTGGTCCAGGACTCGTGCCATTCCTGAGCATCCCGCTGCGTGAGGCGCAGATAGACTTCCTCAGCATGCTCGACAGTGAAGTAGTGCGTCAGCAGCTTGGGAGCCCCATGGTACACCAACCGCCCCTGATACATGACGAGCACGCTGTCGAAGGCCTCCAGACTGGCGAGGCTGTGGGTGACATTGATGACAACCCGGCGCTTGTTTTCCCGAGCCAGCACCCGCAGCAGTTCGGTGATCTCCGTTTCGGACTTCGGATCCAGGCCGCTGGTCACTTCATCACACAGCAGCAGGCAGGGATTGGTCACCAGCTCCAGCGCCAGCCCGAGACGGCGTTTTTGCCCGCCCGACAGCACCTTCACTCGGCGCTCGGCCAGATCAGCCAGACCGGTGACGTTGAGGATGTGGTCCAGCTTCGGTTCGAAGTCGTCGGTGCCGGGCAGTTGCGTGCGCAGGGCCATGCTGCTGGCGATGCATTCCTCCACGGTCAGCAAATCATGCGCCACGCTGAACTGGGGCACATAGCCCAGCTCGCCGGGGTGCAGATCCTCCTCTTCCTTCAGGTCGCGATCCTCCCACTTGAGGTCCCCTTCCGTCTGTTCCTGGATGCCCGCGATGACTTTCAGCAGCGTGGTCTTGCCGCAGCCCGAAGGGCCCACGATGGCCATCAGATGACCCTGAGGTACTCGCAGGCTCACTTCCCGCAGCAGGTGCACACTCTCCTGCTCCGAGCCGGGAGGCGCGTCCACTTCAAGACCGACATTGAAAGCTTCGAGCATAAACGGTTGTTATACCGTCAAAGCGGATCGGCATGGCAAGATAAAGCGCAGCCCCCTACGCATTTTTTTGCGTTCTTTGTTCGCCTTGCCAGTTATGCTGGACCTATGAGCACCCGTTCCCGTCGTCGTTCCGGCAAAAGTCCGCGCTGGCTGCTGGCCCTGGCCGCCGTGGCCATCGCCGGCATCGTCCTGGTGCTGCTGATGCCCATGTTGGTGATGAACTGGGTACGCGGCTACCTACAGGAGGAGGCTTTTCGCGGCCAGATGGAGCAGCTTTTCGGCACCCAGATGCAGGGGCAGGCCACCCTCGCCCCGCTGCGCTGGACCGGCGATGAAGTGACCAGTGCCGAAGCAGCCGCCAGCACCGCCAATGGCTGGCAGGCCCGGCTGGACGGCCTGCATCTCACGCTGGACTGGAATGCATTCCGCCAGGGCCGATGGCGCACCGTCGGCGCAGGAGTGGACAGCATCACCCTGGAACGCACGGCCCAGCCCATCGCGCCTCTGGTCGCCGCTGAAGAAGCTACGCCGCCAACGCCCATCTCCACAGGCCCAGCCATTCCTTCCTGGCTACGCCGCTACCTGCCGGACAAAACGGAAGTGGACGGCCTGCAAGTCGCGCGTTTTTCCTGCCTGCACCCCGGGCCGTGGAATCTGAAGGACAGCCGAGTTCGCATCGCCACTTGGCAACAGGGAGAAACATCCCTCCAGGCGGTGGTCGAGGGAGGCTTCGTCGAAACCCCCATCATGCTGCCCGCCCAACTGGTGCCGATGACGCTGAACCTGACGCGTGCCTCCGTCCGCCTCAGCCGCGAAGACCTGCACCTGAAAGAGGCCACCCTGAAGTGGCTGGATGCGGGCGAAATCACCGCCCGTGGCCATCTGCAGCCCCGGCAGGGCACCTGGGAACTGGCCACCCATCTCCAGGGCATCCCATTGAACGAATGCCTGAATGATGACTGGCGCGTCCGCCTCAGTGGCCGTCTGGAGGGGGATCTCACCGCCACAGGCAGCCGCACCGCTGCGCCATTGGTCAAGGGCCGCCTGCACCTGCGCGACGGGGTGCTGACCGCCCTGCCCGTGCTCGACCAGCTCGCCAGCTACACGGGGG
>DMMK01000543.1 GCA_003453085.1 Verrucomicrobiales bacterium | reverse complement strand
CTGGTGAGCAGTGTGGACCTTTTGCCGACCGTTCTGGAAGCTATCGGCCAGCCAACCGCCATGACGGAACTGCCAGGACGCAGCCTGTGGAAAGCGGCCCAGGGAAAAGCCATTCTGGAGGACCAGCCCGTCTTTGGCGAAATCTATCCCGGCGATGCCACCGCCCTGCGCCAGCCCGCGAAAGACATCGCCTACCGCTGGGTGCGCAGCGGTCCGCTGAAGCTGATTGTCCCCCATGCACACGACAGAAAAAAGGCCTGGGGCGACTATCTCACCGAGCCAGCCTTGTATGACGTGATCAAAGATCCTGTGGAGAAAAACAACCTGGCAACCCAGCAGCCTGAGGAAGCGGCGCGGCTGCACAAACTCCTCGGTGGCTGGTGGGATCCTTCAGCCAAGCCCTGAGTCCTCAGGGCTTGAACTGTACCGGCGTGCTGACCATCGCCCCTCGCTCATCCGTGAGGCTGATGAACCAGGTATTGGCCTCCGCAGGCGGCTTCGGTGCCGTCACCGTGCCCGCAGAGATCGCAGCCTCCACGCTTTTCCAGGTGCGCTTGGCCCGCACACCCGTGTCGGTCGTGTAGTGCAGCTTCGCCTCCTTCAAAGCTGCGCCGCCCGTGTAACTGAGAGTGACCTTGTCTCCCTCGATGGCTGGCACGCTCGGGACCGGCAGGGGCTGGCCTGCGCGGCATTTCGAATCAATGAACAGGCCGATTTCCTGCGGAGCCCACCCCGGGGGATGGCCATGCAGCATGTTTACCTGAATGCGCATCTGCTTCTCCCCAGGCACCACGTTGAAACTCTTCATGTAGCTGTCCAAGGGATAATGAATGTCATTGGTACCATTCACAAACAGGATGGGCACCCGGCAGCGAGGCAGCAGGCTGGAAGGATCATACTCGCGCACCCAGTCTGCCCGGCGATCCCCTAACCGATCGATGGAAGCCTTTTGAACGGATTCACCTTCATGGAGAAAGCCGCAGCCATACACAGGCACGGCGGCTTTGAAGCGGTCGTCCAGGGAAGCGACCAGGCAGGTGGTATAACCGCCCCAACTGATGCCTGTCACTGCCGTATTTTCAGCCTGGACCTCAGGAAACGAGCGCAACAAGGAGTGTGCCCGAATAACGCTGGCGGCCGCATGAAAGGGCCAGTCATCCGAAGTGACTCCCCCGATGCTGTCAAACTTTTCTCCCGCCCCATGATGCGGCCCCCCATTGGACAGGCGCTTGCGTTCTTTGGCCTCGGACTGGTGGCCCTTGGGGACTCCCGTCTTGGGGTCATACACTGGATCTGGAGGGCGAGACCCCGCCAGATCCATGGCGATGGCGGCATAACCTCGCTTGGCCCAAAGATAAGCCCATTCGGCAAAGGCCGTGCCGCCACCGCCGTGGATCAAAACGACGCCGGGGAATTTCGTGCCAGGCTTCGCCACTCCTAGCGTGATGGGTGACGCATAAAAGGCGAAGACCTCCGTCGGTTTGTTCAGGAAAGGTTCGCCCGTGTACAACAGCGAATGAACGGGTGCCGATTGGTTCACCCATTTCATACCGGGGGCCTTTTTGAGTTCATCGAGATTCCATGGGCCCACCTGCTCAGCCGAGGCAAGGGTGGTACATGCGAGAAAAAAAGCGGTCAGTAACTTCATGATCTGGGCTCATCATAACGCCGTGACGAAAGCGAGTTTCCACAGAATCCTGGATTTATAACACCGCTTTGATGAATCTTCGTTACCGCCGATGAAGGTTGGGCGTTCAGCCACTCGTCCACCACCTTCCCCATGCTCTTCTCCACCGTTCTCATGTGGCTGCTCATTGCAGCCGGGTTTGTCATCGCTTTGCCAGCTCTCTGGCTCCTGGCCCGGGGTCTGTGGCCAGAGACCGTGCTGCGCCAGCAGGAGGCCGCCAGGAAAGGCTTGTTTAAATGCTTCTTGCTCGGACTGATCCCGCTCATTGGCAGCGTGGTTCTCATTACGGTGCTCTCCAAAGTGCCCAAGATGGGAGCGCTGGCCGTCCTGCTGGGGGGCATCATCATCGCCTGGGGCTTCATGGGGGCCGGAGGCATCGCCTCCCTCATCGGAGAGCGCCTCTGGCCGCACGCCGAACCCTGGCGCCAGACCAAGCAGGGCGGGCTGACGTTGGTGCTTTGTGCCCTTCTCCCCGTCGTCGGCTGGGCTGTGCTGCTTCCTCTCATGGCCGTGATGGGCTGGGGCATCGCGCTGCGCGCCCGGTTTGCCAAAGCGCCCATGCTGGCTGTCTCCAGCCCGGTGGAAACCCCCTCACTCTAGATTGCTCCGATGAAGCTGGCCCGCCGAGATCTTTTCAAGACCGCCGCCCTCGGCAGCGGCAGCGCCCTTCTGGCCAGCTGTGAGCGCGTCACCACCGCCATCAATCAAAATTGGTTAGGCGAAGCCGTCCCTCCGCACCTCACCCCGGTGGAAAGCGCGGAGATTGATACCGACTTTCACTTGCTCTCCCGCGCCGCCTTCGGTCCCTGGCCGGGCGATGTGGCCACCCTGAAAAAAATGGGCCGCGCGGCCTGGATCGAAGAACAGCTCCACCCGGAATCCATCTCCGACACGGCCTGCGACCTGCGGGCCGAACGCTTTGAGTCGCTCTACTTCATCCCGTGAGATCCCTATGAATTTCGCAAACCGGTGCTGCGTGAAGAACTGACCCGCCATGCGCTGCTGCGGGCCATTTACAGCCGCCGACAGCTCCTGGAGGTCATGGTGGAATTCTGGACCGACCACCTCAACATTGACCTCGAGAAAGGCGACTGCATCTACCTCAAACCGAGCGATGACCGCGACGTCATCCGCAAGCATGCCCTGGGCAGCTTTCGCGACCTCATTCGCGCCTCCGCTACTTCCCCGGCCATGCTGGTCTATCTGGACGGCAAGACCAACAAGGTGCGCCGGGGAACCACCGACCAGCCTAACGAAAACTACGCCCGTGAGCTGATGGAACTGCACACACTGGGCGTGCACGGCGGTTACACCCAGGAGGATGTTTATGAAGCGGCGCGCTGCCTTAGCGGCTGGACCTTTGATGCCAAGCGGGTCTTCGCCCTGAACCAGGGAGAGTCCTATTTCCGTCCTGACTGGCATGATGATGGGGCCAAGCAGGTGCTGGGTCACCGTATTCCCGCTGGCGGCGGTCCCCGGGATCTGGACAAGCTGGTGACCATTGTTTGTGAGCATCCCGCCACAGCCCAGCACATCGCCTTGAAATTGTGCAGGCGATTCGTCAGCCCTACCCCGCCCGCTAGCCTGCTGAAACGCGTGGCGGACGAGTTTACCCGCACGCAGGGAGACATCCGCAGCCTGCTGCGTGTGATCCTGAAATCGGACGAATTTCTGACCAGCCAAGGACAGCTTCTCAAGCGCCCCTTCAAGTTCATGGTCTCCGCCCTCCGGGCACTGGCCGCAGATACTCAGGCCGAAAAGACCATCCTCGAACCGCTGCAACGCATGGGCCACGGCCTGTTTCAATACCCCACGCCTGATGGCTACCCCGATGATGAGCTGCCCTGGATGGGCACGCTGATGTGGCGCTGGAATTTTGCCCTGGCCCTGGCGGCTAACAAACAGTTGGGTGCCAAGGTGGAGTTACGCCCCCTCCGCCGCGCACTTCGAAAGTCAAATGCCGAAGCCGACATCACACGCTGGTTTGCCCACTTCATCGGCCGGCTGCCCACTGCGCCTGAAATCAAGGCGCTGGACCAGTTTGCCCCAGGCTCCCCAGAATCCTCCATCGGCCTCATCCTGGCCAGCCCGGCCTTTCAGAGGTGCTGATCCCATGTCCTCCCTTACCCGACGCGCCCTCCTTTCCAAGCTTGCTTTTGCCGCCGCCCCAGTAGCTGAAGCAGCGGGGGATCATACCCTCATCCACGTCTTCCTGCGAGGAGGGGCTGATACGCTGAATCTATGGGTGCCGTATGCCGATGACCGTTATTACCGCCTGCGCCCGGCCCTGGCCATCCCGGCCCCCGGCAAAGGCAGCGATGCCGCCATTCGCCTCACGGACCGCTATGCGCTGCACCCGGCGCTGAAGCCCTTGGAGGCCGCCTATCACGAAGGTCGTCTCGGGGCCGTGCAATCCGTCGGCGTGGACAACACCAGCGGCTCTCATTTCGAATGCCAGGACCAGATGGAACATGGCGACTCCATGCAAGGCATCCCCGCAGGCGGAGGCTGGCTGGGCCGCTACCTGCGGCTGCGTGCCGGTGCCAAAGTCTCCCCGCTTTCTGCCGTGGCCATCGGCACCAGCCTGCCGGAATCTCTTCGCGGTGCCCCTGCTGCCAGTGTGCTGGAGCATCTGGAGGACATCAGCCTCAAAGCCGCTGGCAAGCAGGCCGAACAGGTGGTGGGTGCTCTGAATACCCTCTACGGGGCCGATGTCAGCCTGCTGGGTGAACGAGGGGTGGAGACACTGGACCTCTTCCGCCGCATCTCCAACCTCCAGCATCGCGCCGACGTACCCGAGCATGGAGCCAGCTACCCTGCGGCCCCTTTCGGCAGCGGTCTGCGCGAAATCGCCCGTTTGATCAAGGTACGGCTCGGCCTCCAGATCGCTTGCATTAATCTCGGTGGCTGGGACACCCATTTTTTTCAGGGCAACAGCAGCGGCACCCAGGCCGGGCAGATCCGCCTCCTGGCCGAAGGCCTGGCAGCCCTGGAGACCGACCTGAAAGGCCATCGCGCCCGCTACACCCTCATGGTCACCACGGAGTTTGGTCGGCGGGTATATGAAAACGCCTCGCTGGGCACGGACCATGGCCGGGGCTTTACGCTCATGGCGCTGGGAGACCGAGTCAAAGGCGGGCAGGTGCTGGGCGGCTGGCCCATTCAGGCCGATGACGACGTCAATGTGAACACCCCGGGTCCCGGCGGCCTCCTGGCTGAAACGGACTACCGGCAGGTCTTTGCCGAAGTCTTGCGCGGCAGCGTCGGCTTGAAGGATGATGAGGCGGCCAAGGTCTTCCCTGGCATGCCCGCCAAGCACATCGGCCTGATGTAAAGAGGGCCGCTACTTTTCCCCCATCCAAAGAATCGCCGTGGCCCCCTGGCCAATGGCACCGCGCACCACGGCAGCGGTCTGGCGCTCCAGATCGCCCACCTGCACCTTCACCAAAATACGACGTGTGCTGCTGTTCACGGACAGCAGCGAAGCCAGGGACTGAGGATCTCCAGAGGCGATACCCAGGATGGCCAAAGCACTGGCTAGGTCCGGCATCGGGTTGTCATCGTCCGTGTTCAGCAGGCCGTCGCGGCCCACACGCTGGCTCCGCAGATTTTGGGCAAAGCGCATGTCGGCACCGGTGACAGCCGCGATGACTTCCGGGCGTGCCTCATTCACATCCAGCACACCACTGGCATGAATGCTGAACCAGTCCCGCCACTGGGGATATCCCTGCTCCACCATGTCCATGCCGCTCACCAGTGACATCTCTTCGATTGAGCGGAAGGGCCGGTTAAAAGGCATGCCGTTGCGGTTGTAGAGCTTGCGTTCCCCACCCTGCACACGGGCAAAGTCGTCGCCGTCCACCCAGTCCAGCATGCGGTCGATCAGGATGTTCGCCTGTTGGATGTTCATGCCCCAGTAGAGGAAGATGCGGCGCAGGGTGTCCTTGTCCTCACGCTGCAGCAGCACGTTGGGATTCAGCAGCCCGTCCTCCCCGGTCATCTCCACCAGAAAACGCTCATCCTGCGCCACTTGGCGGCGCAGCAGCGGATCATCCGGCTTGATGTCTGGATTCATGGCGATGGCCAGAGCCGCTTCCGAAAGCATCCGTGCACGGAATACCTGCCTCTTCACCGCCGCCAGCTCGATGTCCTGCATCAGCAGCAGTGAAGTTGCAGCGACGAGACCGATCAGCAGGGCAATGACCCACAGGACAGCCAGCAGGGCAGCCCCACGGCGAGGGAGGCCAAGCCCAAACAAAGATGCTGACCCCTATACAACTCGGGCGCTGCCGGGGCG
>DMMK01000640.1 GCA_003453085.1 Verrucomicrobiales bacterium | reverse complement strand
GCGCGTGCCCGGCGGCACTTCCGAGATTGCTGTGATGCTGAAGTCCGAGTTCAGCGCCGCCTTCCAGCTTCACTGGACTCAGGCCCTCGGCCAGATCTGGACACCTGCCATCGCCCAAAATTTCATGAACCCCAAGGCCCCGGCCAGTGACGCCGCTCGGCAGGCTTTCCTGAAGTCCGATACGGGCGTGGGGCTGGATGTGTTCTTCGGAGGCGGTGCGTATGACTTTCAGATCCAGGCCGAATCAGGCACCCTGGTCGCCCAAAATGAGCCCGGCACAGGCATCTCCGCCCTGCGGCAAAAACACCCGGTCTGGTTCGGCGACGAGGGCATCCCCGAGATGGTCAGTGGAGAACCTTTTCGCGATGGCAAGGATCGCTGGATCGCCTGCTGCCTGTCCAGCTTCGGCATCGTCTTCAACCGCGATGTGCTGCGCCGTCTCGGCATCGAGAAAGACCCCGCCCAGTGGCGCGATCTGGCTGATCCCCGTCTCTATGGCCAACTGGCCCTCGCAGATCCAGGTCGCAGCGCAACGGTGACGAAGGCCTTTGAAATGCTCATCCAGCAGGAGATGCAGGAAGCCATCGCCCGCCTCACCCAGAATCCGGGCAAACTCAAAACGCCCAAGGACATCGAGGCCGCCGGGGTGCGTGAAGGGTGGACCCGTGGGCTAAACCTCATCCAGCGCATCAGCGCGAATGCCCGCTACTTCAGCGACAGCTCTAGCAAGATCCCTCTGGACGTCGCCCGTGGTGATGCCGCAGCAGGCATGTGCATTGATTACTATGGCCGCTCCACCGAGGAGGAAACTCGCCGTCCCGATGGCAGTTCCCGCATTGGTTTCATCATGCCTGTGGGCGGCAGCTCGGTGAGTGTGGACCCCATCGCCATGTTCCGGGGCGCCCCAGAGCCTGAGCTGGCCACGGCCTTCATCGAGTTCGTCCTCAGCGATGCTGGGCAAAAGATCTGGGCCTACCGCAGCGGCACACCGGGCGGCCCTACCCGCAGCGCCCTGCGTCGCCTCGCCGCCCGAAAGGATTTCTACTCGCCTGAAAACCTGCCGCTGATGAGCGATGCCGCCGAGATGCCCTATGAAAAGGCCAAGGCCTTCACCTATCACCCGGAGTGGACGGCCTCCGCCTTCAGCACGCTGCGCTTCCTCATCCGCGTGATGTGTGTGGACACGCATCAGGAGCAGCGGAAGGCTTGGTACACCCTCATCACACGCCAGCAGCCGCCGCGCGCCACCGAGGTGTTCCAAGAGCTCACCAGCATCCGTTATGACCTCGCCGTGGGGGACATCACCAAGGTTGTCCGCTCCCGCGACAAGGTCGCGGAGACAAGGCTCGCCCGCACCCTGGGCGACACCTTCCGCAACAATTACGAGCTCGCCTACACCCTGGCCCGCAAAGGGGAATAGCCGCTTTCCATCTCCGAGCACTCAGCCTTCTCCCGATGTCCCGCTCCCTCGCCCTCCTTGTGTCTGGCATCATGGCCGTCTTTTTCGGCTGCTTTTTTGTCTACCCCATCTGGACGACCGTGAAGCTGGCCTTTGAGACACCGGACCACCGCTTCACGCTGGAGTTCATCACGGAGGTGTTTCTCAACCCGCTCTACCGCGAAGGGCTGATCAATTCCTTCATCATCGCCATCTGGACCACGCTGGGCTGCCTGGTCATCTCCATGCCGCTGGCCATGCTGTTTGTGCGCTATGACTTTCCTGGAAAGACGCTGCTCAACAGCCTGGTGCTCACCCCCATGGTGCTGCCACCTTTCGTCGGGGCCATCGGCATCAAGGCCATCCTCGGGCAGGCCGGCGCGCTGAATTCCCTGCTCATTCAGTTAGGCCTCATGAACGCTCAGCGCCCCACCGACTGGCTGGGCGAGGGCCAAATGCTGGGCATCGTGGTCATGGAGGTACTGCACCTCTACCCCATTCTTTACCTGAACATCGCCGCCGTGCTGGCGAACCTCGACCCCGCCATGGAGGAGGCCGGGGCCAGCCTCGGCTGCCCACCCTGGCAGCGCTTTTGGCGCATCACCGTGCCCCTCATCATGCCGGGCATCTTTGCAGGCGGCACCATTGTCTTCATCTGGGCATTTACGGAACTGGGCGTGCCCCTTGTGTTTGATTATGACCGCGTCACTGCCGTGCAGATTTTCCGCTCGCTGAATGACCTCAGTGACAATCCCTTCCCTTATGCCCTTGTGGTGGTCATGCTGGTTTTCAGCACGCTCATTTACACCCTCAGCAAGGTGTTCTTTGGCCGTGCCAGTTCCACCGGTGGCGGCCGTGCCACCACGGCGCGGGAGACCGTGCGCCTGCCTCTGGGCATCGGCCTGCTGTGCACGGCAGCCTTTGCCTTCGTCACCTTCCTGGCCGTGATGCCGCATCTCGGTGTCGTGCTCCTCAGCTTCGCCGATGACTGGTACGCCACCGTGCTACCCCAGGCCTACACGCTGGATCATTTTCATCAGGCCCTGGGGCATGAACTCACCTTGAGCTCCATCGCCAACAGCCTGAAGTACTCCGTCTTCGCCATCGGTTTCGCCTTGGTGCTGGGCATCGGCGTGGCCTATGTGAATGTGCGCACGCGCCTCTGGGGTCGGCAGCTTTTGGATGCCATGGCCATGCTGCCGCTAGCGGTGCCGGGTGTCGTGATGGCCTTTGGTTATCTGGCCATGACCCGGCCTGGCCGACAGTTTGACTGGCTCATCCTGGGAGAGGATCCCTTCCTCATTCTCGTCATCGCCTATGCCGTGCGTCGCCTGCCCTACATCGTGCGCTCCGCCTCCGCCGGTTTTCAGCAGGTCAGCCCAGCCCTGGAGGAAGCCGCGCAAAACCTCGGGGCCACGCCGGAGCGTGCCCTCTGGCGCATCACTCTACCCCTGGTCGCTCCGAATCTCCTCGCAGGCGGCCTGCTCGCCTTTGCCTTTGCCATGCTGGAGGTCAGCGACTCGATGATCCTCGCGCAGCAGTCCTCCCACTTTCCCATCACCAAGGCCATCTACTTCCTGGTCATGGGCCTGGGCAATGGCCCCAGCCTCGCCTCCGCCCTCGGGGTCTGGGCCATGATCTTCCTCACCATCACCATTGTCGGTGCAGCCCTGTTGCTGGGCAAAAAACTCGGCGCGCTCTTTCGTTAGCCTTCAGGTTCTGCCCGCATTTTTCGCTTTCTCTTTCCGCCGCCTCGCCATCATTGCCAGCCATGTCACGCCGCCGCCGTCTTTCCCCGCCCTGGCTTCCAGGCTTCTGGCCCATGGTGGCGTTTCTTCTCCTGCTGGGCAGCGTGTTCGGTTACTATTATGGCCTGGCCAAACTGACGGTTTTTGACAAGCTGCCGCCTGAGCCTGCGGCCAAAACAGCCGACAAGTCCTGAACTAAAAGCTGCTTGTTTATTGACGGCCACCCTCCCGGAGTGCCATCATGCCGCCACCATGATTCACAACGTCTATTTCTGGCTGAAAAAGGACCTGAGCGCCGAGCAGGTCGAAACCTTTGAGAACGAGCTCATCGCCCTCAAGACCATTGATTACCTGGAGCACGGCTTCGTCGGCAAACCCGCCCCCACTGAGGAGCGGCCTGTCACCGACCACAGCTTTAGCTACTCCCTCACCCTGCACTTCAAAAACCTACAGGATCATGACTTCTATCAGAAGGAATGCCCCAAGCACCTTCACTTCGTGAACGTCTGTAAACCGTTCTTCGAGCAGGTGAAGGTTTACGACACCTCACCGATTCATTGACCCGGCTCTCCAGAGGCGGTCTGAACCCAGGTTCAGACCGCCGTTTTTGTTTAGACACGCAGAAAGGCACGCTGGCGGTATAACCAAAAGCACAGCAGCCAAAGCACCGCCAGCACGCTGCACCGCTCGATCACCGGCGCCCAGGCTCCGCTGAAAAGCCCGGCTCCCGCGTGAGTTTTCACGGCATCGCGGATCCAGCCTGCGGCCAGGCTGTGCATCACGTAGATGAAGAGGCTGTTCATCCCCACCACCACGAGCGGGAAGACGATCTTTCTCTGACCCGCCACCTCCACCAGCCAGTAAAAGAACGACAGCATCAGGAAGACCCAGCCACCGCTGAACATCACCCACGAAGGCGTCCAGATGCGCTTCACCATGGGCACCGCCACGATGCCCAACACCGTCCCAATGAGCAGGCACACGATCCCCACCGTCAGCAAGATGGCCGCCTTTTGCCCATGCGTCTTTGGGCTCCGCAGCAGCCGCTCCCCCGTAATCGCCCCCATCAACATCGTCGCCAGGGCAGGCACAAAGTTCATTGTCGTGTAGCCGCCCGCATTGGTGATGAAGGGCTCCGTTCTCGGGAAAAGGTTCAGTAGCCAGCGGTCAAAGTCCGCCGCCACATTCAGGTGCTTGCTCCACTGGGCAAAACGCCCGTCCAGCAGGTCTTCGGGCCTGGCCCCCACCGCCGCAAAGTCGAATCCCGCCGCCGGCAGCGGGTGCTGGAAAAACCAGTACCAATCCCCCACCAAAAGGATGACCACCGCCGCCGCACAATACTCCCAGCCCAGCGAGGCCAGCACAAACAGGAACACATACCCCAGGCCGATCTGCGCCAGGACATTGGGGAAGATCCAGTTTGTCTGAGGATCCCCCACCTTGGTCGAAAGCAGCACGCCTAACAAGATGAGCACCAGTGCCCGCAGCAGCGCATGGGCAAAACGGCCAAAGAACCCCTGCCCGTCCTGCTTGCGTCGTACCAGCGACAGCGGCACCGCCACCCCCAC
>DMMK01000091.1 GCA_003453085.1 Verrucomicrobiales bacterium | reverse complement strand
ATGTTTATTGAAGGCTCCCAGACACCCCATGCGCCTGCCCTTTATCACAACTCTCAGCCTCCTGGGGATGCTGGCATGGCTGATTTGGGAACCCGTGGGCCTGAAGGAATGGACCGCACGACGGAAAAACGGCGCAACAAGGCCTTTGGACCCCGCTTTTTTACGGCTGAGCGTGGCTGAAATTGTGCGATTACCCCTCGCCATGCGGTTTGACCACCCCATGGGCACGGCACACGCCGCTTTCACTTACAATGCCCAGCCTTTCCGGATTTCTCGTCATCTTGGCGATGACCTGAACGGCATTGGCGGAGGAAATTCGGACTTGGGAGATCCAGTGTATGCGGCGGGCGTGGGGCAAGTGGTGTATGCCGGAGTGCCGGGCCCTGGCTGGGGAAACATGGTGATCCTGGCCCACCGGGTGCCGGATCTCGAGGATGCGAGCCAGGAGAGGGTGTATCAAACGGTGTATGCGCACTTGGACAAGATCCTCATCGTGCCAGGGCAGATCGTGTCACGAGGCGAAAAAATCGGCACGGTGGGGACGGCCGATGGACAGTATCTAGCGCATCTGCATTTTGAAGTGCGCGAGGGATCCTATGTCAATCCAGGACAGGGTTATGCGGATGCACCGCTGAATCGAGTCTCCCCAGAGGCCTTCATCGCTCAAAGGCGTGGGGCTCCGGAAGAGCAAATGAATGCCGCCCCGAAACTGAACCCGTGATAAAGCGGTCGGTCATTGCCGCCGGTGGGTGAAAGGGTAACTCTGGGCTACGGCGATGATGAGTGGCAGGGCGTGATAGTCGTTTTTGACAAGCGTTTCCTCCAGCCGCAGAAGGGTGGGTTGATCCTGGGGCTCCAGGCCACGACCGAGAGCGTATCCCAGGAGGCGGGAGCAGAAATTGCGCACAAATTTGTGCTTCTCACTCATGAGGATCCGGCGCATTTCAGCCGGGCCTTTGAAGGCACGTCCGTCCACAAAATTGGCGGAGACATCCAGGGCTTTGCCATTTTCATTGTCGCGCCATTTGCCGATAGGATCGAAGTTTTCTAGCCCGAAACCGGGTGGGTCGAGGCGATTGTGGCAGCCCATGCACTGGGCTTTGCTGCGGTGTTTTTCCAGTTGCTGACGGAAGGTCAGATTTTCAATCTTGCGATCATCCTCTGGTAGGGAGCCGACATTCGCAGGCGGTGGTGGCGGTGGGGTGCCCATGAGGGTCTCCAGCACCCATTTCCCACGCAGTACGGGGCTGGTGCGCTGGGGATATGCTGTGGCGGCCAGCATGCCTCCCATGCCTAGGACACCACCACGGCGTTCATCCTTCAGCATGACCCGGCGCATTTCAGGCCCTTTGACATCGGGAATCTCATATAGGCGGGCCAGTTCTTCATTCACAAAGGTGTGTTTGCTGTCCAGGAAATCGAGCATGCGACCGTTTTCCCGGAGGATGGCGGAGGAGAAATACAGTCCTTCGTCATACATGGCCTGGCGCAGGCTCTGGGTGAACTCCTTGTACTTGCCGCGATCAGGGTCCACGGTGTTAAAGAGCGCATCCAGGCCCAGCCACTGGGCGGCGAAGTGTTTCGTCAGGGCCTCCGCTTTGGAATCTGCCAGCATGCGCTTCACCTGAGCTTCAATGGCGGCTGCTTCCTGGAGCTTGCCCTCATCCGCCAAGCGGCTGAGTTCTGCATCCGGCATGGTGGACCAGAGGAAATAGGAGAGGCGCTGGGCCATTTCGTGGCCATTGACCTGCCAAGGTTTGGTTTCACCGGGGCGCTCCTGCTCCTGGAGAATGAGGAACTTGGGGGAAAGCAGGACGGCTTTGAAAGCCCGCTTCAGGGAGGTCTCATAGTCCAGCCCACCCTTCAGCCCACGATCAAAAATGGCGACCAGGGGCGAGACATCGGCCTCGGTGACGGGACGGCGGTAGGCCCGGCGGGCGAAGGTGTGCAGCGTTTCCTGGGCGGCCTGCTGGGGCTTTTTACTCTCGCTGGGCCACTGCGTGATGAGTTGTTTTTTGATCTCCCATTTGCCCCAGGCGGCGGCCAGTCCGGCATCCGTGGCCCCGATGAACTTCTCAATGAGCAGCGGCGGGATGAAAAGAGTATCGGCGTTGTTGTCGAAGCCCTCGCCGCCAGCGCCATCCGTAGGGAAGGCATCGCCCAGCTTGTCGCTGGCACCGTAGAGGAGGTCGCGCAGGGTCAGGCTGTATTCACGGCGGGTGAGGCGGCGGGCCTTGTGGAAGCCGGGGTCGGTGGGTGTTTGCGCCTTCACCACTTGCTGCGCTTGCTGAATCCAATCGCCTAGTTTCTGCCGTTCCTCGTCGGTGGGCTGGATTTTTTCTTTTGGCGGGGGCATTTGCCGGGTTCGCACCTGATCGCCGATTTTGTCCCACAGGCGCACATCTAGCCGGGCCGATTGGGCATCCCACAGCGGATCCAGGTT
Organism: Verrucomicrobiales bacterium; assembly: GCA_003453085.1. Classification (GTDB taxonomy): domain Bacteria; phylum Verrucomicrobiota; class Verrucomicrobiia; order Verrucomicrobiales; family Verrucomicrobiaceae; genus Prosthecobacter. The sequence goes on along the minus strand of DMMK01000091.1, from coordinate 3,835 downwards.
GATGTCGGCCTTGGCAGCATCGGCATCGTGGCACTCTAGACAGTTTTTTTCCAAAAAGGGCAAAATGTCCTTTTCCAGCCTGGACATGACAGCAGGTTCATCCGCGGTGGCGGTGACTGCGAGAAAGCTGCTTGTCCAAATTGCCCAAAAACTGCTGCGTTCGATCATGTAAGGATGCATACGTGGCACTGTTGGCTGCCTTTTTCCAGAATCGGAAAACGGCGGCCCAATTTCACTTTTCATCCCTGCTGTTGACGAGGCGTCGCGGTTTTCCCTCTTGAAACCGCCCCCTGCGCCAGTAAATAGCGGCCCTCCTGCGCCTGGCCGCCTCCTGCGCTTCCTTTGACAAACTTGACTCCAGACTCCCTGATAATCCTCTCATGAACAAAGCCATCCTCGCTCAAGCCGCCAACGAAGCCCGTGGTCTCGCCATGGACGCCGTGCACAAGTGCTCCTCCGGCCACCTCGGCCTGCCCCTCGGCTCGGCTGAGATCGGTGCCGTCCTCTTCGGTGAAACCCTCCAGTGCGATCCTGCGGAGCCGAAGTGGCTGAACCGCGACCGTTTCATCCTGTCCGCAGGTCACGGTTCCATGTTCATCTACTCCTGGCTGCACCTCAGCGGCTACGCGGTATCTATCGAGGACGTGTCGAACTTCCGCGTTCTGCATTCCATAACCCCTGGTCACCCTGAGTTCCATGAAACTCCTGGCGTCGAGTCCACCACAGGCCCTCTCGGCCAGGGCATCGGCAATGCCGCCGGTTATGCCCTTTCCGGCAAGATGGCCGCAGCAAAATACAACACCGCTGAGCACAAGATCATTGATAACCACATCATCGCCCTGGCAGGTGACGGCTGCCTCCAGGAAGGTGTGGCCCGTGAAGCGGTGGCCTTTGCCGCCCACAACGGTCTGGACAACCTCATCGTCATCTTTGATTCCAACGACGTCACTCTCGACGCCATGGCCAAAGTGACCCAGAGCGAAGACACCCAGGCTCTCTACACCGCCATCGGCTGGGACGCAGTGACCATTGACGGACACGATCTCGAAGCCGTGAAGAACGCCATCGAAACCGCCAAGAAGAACGACAACGGCAAGCCGAAGATCATCATCGCCAAGACCATCATTGGCAAAGGCATCCCAGAAGTCGCTGGCACAGCCAAGGGCCACGGCGAAGGCGGTGCGAAGTTTGTGGACGCCGCCAAAAAAGGCCTGGGCATCCCTGAAGGCACTCATTTCTACGTCAGCGACGAGGTGAAAGCCTATTTCGCCGACCTCAAGGCCCAGCGTGCCACCGCCCACGCGGAGTGGAACCAGACCTTCAGTGCCTGGAGCGCCGCCAACCCTGGCCTGGCTGCTGAACTGGACGCCGCCCGCAATGGCAGCCTGAAGGCTGAAGACCTCCTCAAGGTCATCCCTGAGTATCCGGCTGAAGGCAAGGCTGCCACTCGCAACAGCGGTGGCGAGATCTTGAACCACATCGCCAAGGCGGTGCCTCACCTCATCACCGGCAGCGCCGACCTTTTCGGCTCCACCAAAAACTACCTCACAGGGGCAGGTGACTTCAGCGCCACTAACCCAACCGGTCGCAACATCTGGTTCGGCATCCGTGAGCACGCCATGGGCGCGATCTGCAACGGTATCGCCTATGACGGCCTGTTCCTGGGTAGCTGCGCCACCTTCCTGGTGTTCGCGGATTATTGCCGCCCGAGCATCCGCCTCGCTGCCCTGGCCAAGCTGCCTGTCACCTACATCTTCACTCATGATTCTGTGGGCGTGGGTGAAGACGGCCCGACCCACCAGCCGGTGGAAACCGTCAGTGGTCTGCGTGTGATCCCGAATCTGGACGTCATCCGCCCAGGCGACGCAGAAGAAGCTGCGGCCGCTTTTGCTGCTGCCTTTAGCCGCGCCGATGGCCCGACCCTGCTGGCTCTCAGCCGTCAGGACCTGCCACACCAGGGCAGCGCCAGCGCCGCAACCCGCCGCGAAGGCACCCTCAAAGGTGGTTATGTCCTCGTGAAGGAAACCGCCCCCCTGGAAGCCATCGTCATCGCCACTGGTTCTGAAGTCCAGTGGGCCGTCGAAGGAGCCAAGGGCAAGCCCGGCGTCCGCGTGGTAAGCCTGCCTTGCTTTGAGCGTTTCGACCGTCAGGACGCCGAGTATCGCGAGTCCGTGCTGCCAGCCGCCTGCACCAAGCGCATCTCCATCGAAGCCGGTGTTACCGGTCTCTGGTGGAAATACGTCGGCACCCAGGGCCAAGTCATCGGCATTGACCGCTTCGGCATCAGCGCCCCCGGCAACGTCGTCTTCAAGGAACTTGGCATCACCGCCGACGCCGTCGCCAAGGCCCTCGCCTGAAGCTGACGCGGCCTAGACCGCCTGACAGATCACATCCCGAAGGGAGGCTGGCAACAGCCTCCCTTTTTTGCGGCTATTTTTCCATCGAGCGAGAGGAAAAGCCCTTCTCTCCGCTTGGCTCTAGCCCAGAAATCTGGCATTGAATCTTATGGCCCGTGTCCTCATTCTTTTTGCCCATCCGGCGTTGCATCGTTCACGTGTGAACGTGGCGTTGATGGCGGCGGTGCAAGGGATGGAAGGCGTGACGTTTCGCGATCTCTATGAGGAGTATCCGAACCTGCACATTGACTTTGAGACCGAGCAGGAACTGCTGCTGGAGCATGACATCATCGTCTGGCAACACCCTTTTTACTGGTACTCCGCCCCTGCGATCCTCAAGGAATGGCAGGATGTGGTGCTGGAGTATGGCTTTGCCTACGGGGAAGGCGGCACCAAGCTGGCCGGGAAAAAGGTGATGAGTGCCCTGACCACCGGTGGGCCTGAGGAAGCGTATCACCGTGAAGGCTACAACCGCTACACGATGAAGGAACTGCTGGCACCCTTTGACCAAACGGCACGCCTATGCGGCATGGAGTTTCTAGACCCCTTTGTCATCCATGGAGTTAGGCAACTGACGGACGAGCAGATCCAAACCTGGGCGCAACGTTACAAGCATTGCATTCTCGAATTGAGAAATCTCTGAGTCATTTGTCTGGCCACAGCCGCCAGGCGACCAAGGCGGTATCGGAACGGGCATAGATGCGATTTCCCACAAAGGCGGGGTGAGCCCAGGTCTTGCCAATGATCTGGTGACGAGCCAGATCATCAAAGCCCTCGGCCTTCAAGCGGAGATAAACGAGCTCGCCGCTGGCATTGAGGAGAGCGGCGAGCCCTTCACTTTCACGCAACCAGACGAGGCTCATCTGAGGATTGCGGTCTTTCGGGGTGAGGGTGTTGGCATCGCTCCAGAGGATTTTCCCCGTGGTGAGTTCGATGCCTTGAAGGCCCTTGGTTTTATCGAGCAAGTAAACGATGCCATCCTTGTACAAGGGCGCAGACATCAAGCCGCACATGTCCTTTTCATTTTCCCAAAGTAGGCTGGGCTGGGCATCAAGTCGCAGGGCTTTGGTGCCATGCCAGTAACCGGATACCAGCAGGATGCCATCCCGATAAAGCGGCTGGGCGATGCTGACGCCATAGGTGATCTTATACGGGTAAGTCCAAAGCGTGGCTCCGGTCTCGGGATTCAGGCTTTGGATGTGCTCTGGCCCCCAAGCGATGAGCTGTCGCTGCCCGGCATGGGTGATGATCTCGGGCGTGCAATAGCCCGCTGGGTCTGCCCCACCGCGCCAGAGAACCTGGCCGCTGCTTTTATCCAAAGCGAGGACGCTGCCATCTGGCATAGCGCCCACATGCAAAAGGACATTGTTGCCATCCAACACGGGAGAGGCGGCAAAGCCCCAGGTGGGCATCTGTGCACCATGCGCTTTCACCGTATC
>DMMK01000667.1 GCA_003453085.1 Verrucomicrobiales bacterium | reverse complement strand
ATCACACCCGGCTACGCCTTCAAGAAGGCGTAGCCGGGTGTGATGTTACACACATCCCCAAGTCTAACTTTTTTCCATTCGTCACTCATGAGTCTTCTAAAATTAATGCCACATTTCGTGCAATGGCTTGCTCTAGCTCCCGCGCCTGAGCATTGAGTGTCTCCAGCTCTTCATTCCAAGCCCCAAACTGAGCAATAAAGTCCTCATCACTCAAGGACTCCCCCGGAGCCACACCCACATATCGCCCAGGATTGAGGCTCCAGCCTTGGGCATCAATCTCCGTCAAGGTGGCGGCTTTGCAAAGGCCGGGGATGTCTTGATAAGAAGGTTCCGACCCAAACACTTCTTTGAGCTTCGCCTGCGCCTCTTCACCTCCCAACGCAAAATCTGGCTTCTCACCGCGATACAGCCTGACCAAATTGGCCAGGAAACTGATCTGCGAACTCGACCATTCCCGGTGCGCCCGGTCAACTTGGCGGTAGATATGGCGGGCATCCACAAAGAGCACGGTGTCCGCGCGTTTCGTTTTCGCCTTGCCCTTGTCAAAAAACCACAGCGTGCAGGGGAGCGTGACGGTATAAAACATGTTCGGACCCACGGCCACCATGACATCCACCGCCCGCGCCTGGATGATCTTTTGCCGGATGTCCTGCTCCGAGGAGCGGGCATCGGAGGCGCTGTTGGCCATGACAAAACCTGCGCGCCCTTTTTCATTCAGCGCCGAGTAGAAATCCTGAATCCACAGGTAGTTCGCATTGTCCGTACGTGGCAGCCCGAAGGGGTAACGCCGCCCTGGACCCACCGCGGAAGAAAGGCGTTCCTTGTCCACCTGGCTGACATTGAACGGTGGATTCGCACAAACGAAGTCAAACCCACCCGTGCTCTGGTGCAGGTCCTCGTAATAGGTGTTCCCGTGTTTAATGTCTCCTTCCAGACCATGAACCGCCAGGTTCATGCGCGCGAGGCGGACCGTGCCGTCCACCCGTTCCTGGCCATGAATGCTCAGCTCCGTGCTGGGGTTCTTTTGGTGCGCCTGCACAAACCGGGCCGACTGCACAAACATTCCGCCCGACCCGCATGCGGGATCCAGAATGCGCCCGTGATAGGGCTCCAGCACCTCCACCAGAAAGCGCACAATGCTGACTGGCGTGAAGAACTCTCCGCCCTTCTGCCCCTCGCTCATGGCGAAGGTGCCGAGGAAGTATTCATAAATCTTCCCAAAGGTATCCCCCTTCAAATCCGCCGGAATGGTGGACAGCGTTTTCAGCAGGTTGCTAAGCAGCAGTGAACTGAAAATCTGGTAGCCCTTCGGCAGCACCCCGGCCATTTGCGGATTGTCCCGCTCGATGCCCTTCATCGCCTCATTGACTGCCTTGCCAATGTTTGTTCCCTCTGAAAGCTGGAGCAACTCACTGAACCGTGCGCCCTCGGGCAAAAACAAAATGCCCTCCGCATGGTAGGCCGTGGGGTCATCCACCTTCGATCCCCGGCGCGAGGAGGCGCTGGTCTTTTCCAGCTCCGCACGGCGGGCCAGAAAGCGCACCTCCGCAAAGCGCAGGAAAATGAGCCCCAGAATCGGCTCCGAGTAATCCGACTGCTTCAGCCCCGCCCCCGCCCATAACTGATTGGCCGCCAACCAGAGGCGTTTTTCAAGGCTGTTCGAAGCGAGGTCTTTTTCCGGTGGGGCGATCCATTGCATGAGAATAAAGCAGTCTAGATAATTTCTTTATCTAAAGCCTGCATTTTTCAGATCAAGGCATTTGCTCAGGTCCCTCATCATTCAATTCGCAGCGGCCGGCTTCGCCTTCACCTGAAAGACTGGAGCCCCAGCGCCTGTTTTTCATTGCTCCCTCGGGGGGACACTCGTAACCCTCCCGTTCCCTGACTTTTAACCATCTCCCATGTCTTCCATTCCTCACCTCCCCGCTCTTCGCAAAGGCCGCCCGTACGAATCTCTGGATAAAGTCCCGGTGAAAGACCACAAGACCGGCGAAATCTGCGCCGAAGTCAGCCAGGTGAATGCCGGCATCGTGCGCAAGGACTTGGGAAAAATCGGCGAGGCACGCAAGGCCTTGAAGAAGTTCACCGTGGCCCAGCTCATCGAGATCACCGCCAAGGCGGGCGACCTCTTCCTCAATGGCACCCTGCCCCTGGGCGACAAAGGCCACACCCAGAGCCCGGAAGAATACATCGCCACCCTCTCCCGCACCAGCGGCCTGCCTCACATCATGGTGAAGCGCAACATGGCCAAGCTGCACTACGCGCTCACCCACATGGATGTCATCCTCAACGGCCTCTCCCGTGGCCTCGACATGAGCGTCATTGACAAAGGTTTCGGCACCCAGTCCGGCTGCCCCGTGGCCTACTTCCCCACTACCGATGCCCTCGGCCTTGTGATGCCCAGCAACTCCCCAGCGGTGAACTCCCTGTGGCTGCCATCCATCGCCCTGAAGATCCCAGTGATCATCAAACCAGGCCGCGAAGAGCCCTGGACCCCCTTCCGCCTCATCCAGGCCTTCATCGCCGCCGGAGCCCCAGCAGAGGCCTTTGGCTTTTACCCCACCGACCATGAAGGCAGCGGCGAAGTGGTGAAACTCAGCGGTCGCAACCTTGTCTTTGGCGACGTGGCCATGGCCAAGATGTACGAAGGCAATCCCCGCGTGCAGGTCCACGGCCCCGGCTGGAGCAAGATCATCATCGGCGAAGACAAGATCGAAAACTGGAAGGAATACATCGACGTCATCGTCAGCTCCATCAGCGACAACGGCGGCCGTTCCTGCATCAATGCCTCCGCCGTCATCGTGCCGAAATACGGCAAGGAAATCGCCGACGCCATCGCCCAGCCCACGGC
>DMMK01000088.1 GCA_003453085.1 Verrucomicrobiales bacterium | reverse complement strand
CCTTGCCCTCGATTTCTCCCCTGATGGCAAACACCTAGCCTCAGGAGCCTCAGATAAGATCGCCAAAGTCACAGAGGTCGCCACGGGGAAACAAGTGAACCTATTTGAAGGCCACACCCATCACGTCATGAGCGTGGACTTCCGTGCTGATGGCCGCGTGCTGGCCACCGCAGGTGCAGATGGCGTGGTCATGGCCTGGGACATGACCCTGGGCGAACGTAAAAAGAAGATCGAAGGCTGGACCAAGGAAGTGACTTCCCTTCAATACATCGGCGCGACCAATCAGCTCATCACTGCCGCTGGAGACAATCTGGTGCGAGTGGTGACAGATGAAGGTGCGCAGGTGCGCTCCATCGCGAATCTGCCCAATTTCATGCAAGCCGCTGCCAGCACACCCAGCGGGGCCTTGTTCATCGCAGGCGGTGAAGACAGTCAGCTTCGATTGTGGGACGGTGCCAGCGGCAAAGAACTCGCTTCGTTCGGTGCCAATGCACCTTAAAGAGCAATTCTCACCTTTTGGTTATCCCGGCGCACATAGGCCGATAAAGTCTCTTTCTCTCACACGTTTTTTTCTCATGTCATCTCTTCTTGAATCCCCCTCGATCATCCGCTGCGCGGGCCCCCAATTTTCTCGGCGAGGATTCATGCAGATCGGCCTCACAGGCTTTGCCTCCCTGGGATTGCCGGGGCTGATGCGTCTGCGTGCCGAAAATGCGCTGAAACCGCAGAGCGAACGCACAGCCGTGATCATGGTTTGGCTACCAGGCGGCCTTTCCCACGTGGATTCGTACGATCCTAAACCTGAAATTGGCAGCGAGTATCGCGGCCCGTTTAAAACCATCAGCACGAAAGTGCCCGGCACCCAGTTTACAGAGCTGATGCCCATGCAGGCAAAGATTGCGGATAAGTTCACCGTCCTGCGCTCCATGAACCAAAAAGCTGGCGGGCACCCTGCCGGATCCATGCAGATGCTCTCGGGGGACTCCGATGAACGGGACAAGCCCAAACCCCGCCTTCCAGACTGGATGTCCGTGGCGCATTACCTGCGCTCTAAAAACAGCAAAAGAACGAACCCACTGCCTAACTACATCGGTGTCAATCCTCCCCTGGAATACAATGGCCCCGCCTATCTGGGCGATGCCTATGCCCCCTTCGGTGTCAGTGATGACCCGAACCGGCCCAACTTCCAGGTGCCAAACATCGGCCTTTCCGATGATGCTGAGATGAAGCGTCTCAGTGACCGTGTGGTCCTTCGTAAAAGCCTGGACAAGATGGAACGCGCTTTTGATCGCGAAGGCGAGCTGGGTGCCTTGGATGAATTTGAGTCCCAAGCTGTCACGCTGCTGACCAATCCCCAGACGCGCGATGCCTTTGACCTCAGTAAAGAGGATGCTCGCACGCGTGACCGTTATGGCCGCAACCGCTGGGGCCAGCAGCTCCTGCTCGCCCGTCGTCTCGTGGAGTCGGGCGTCGAGATCGTCACCAGCAGCCTCAGCGGCCCGCTTTGCGGTCGAGTGAATAATTGGGATGACCATGCGGTGAACCATCACCAATTTGAAGCCCTGCGTTTCCGCATGCCTAACTATGACCGTGCCGTCTCGGCCCTCATTGAAGACATCTATGCACGCGGTCTCAGCAAGCGCGTTCTCATCGTCGTCACCGGCGAGTTCGGGCGCACGCCCAAGATCAGCTTTGACCGCAGCACCGGTGCTGGAGATGCCAGTGCACCCGCAGGCACCTTGCAGCCTGGTCGCGACCACTGGCCACGCGCGTTTTCGAACATCTGGGCGGGTGGCAATATCCAGACAGGCGGAATCATTGGAGCCACGGACAAGCGGGGTGAAGATGTCATTGAGCGTCCATGTGGCCCGGGCGATTTCCTGGCCACCATCTATCACCACCTCGGGATTGATTCGTCCAAAGTCACCATCAATGACTTCAACGGACGTCCGACTCCCATCGTGGATCATGGCAAGCCCATCCCCGAATTGATCGCATGACATCCGGCTGCTAGTTGCGAGACCTGGCTTTCGTTGGTGGATCTTTGTCAGGAGCATTCACGGCCATCGTTAATGCAGCCCGTCGTTTCACCATGCCCCTTTGATTATGTCACACACTCTTCAGTTTGGCCCATTAAGTTCAGCCGATCATGAGGCCGTCGCAGGCCTGCTTCACCGTTCCTTGGTGCAATGGTATGAGAGCCGTCTTGGCCAAGGGTCCCGCTTTGGTGACAGCCCCGCACCCTTCTTGCTCTTTCCTCAAGTTTACGAAGCGCTGGACCCTGGCGAAGCCATCACTGTGCGTGATGATGAGACTCAGGCCATTCTCGGTATCTGTTTCACCCATGAGAGGGAAACCCACCTCTCCATCGGCATCGTGGCTACCTTGCCTGAAGCGGCGGGAAAAGGCATCGCACGCCAGATGATGCTGGCCGCGTTGGACAAAGCTCTGGGCCTTGGAAAACCGGCTCGGCTCGTCTCTAGCTTGCTGAATCTGGACTCTTTCTCGCTCTACACACGTCTTGGTTTTATACCGGGGGCCATCTTTCAGGATGTGCTGTTTAATGTCCCTGAAACCGGCCTAACCATTCCAGCCCCCGAAGGCCATGAACGGGTGCGTCTCGCCAAAGCTGAAGATGCCATACGCATCGCAGACTTTGAGTTCGCCTCCCAGGGCATTCGTCGTGAAAAAGACTTCCATTTTTTCCTGCGTAATGACGTGGGTGACTGGCGCGTCTTTGTACAAGAAGATGCTGTGGGCGACCTCACCGGTTACATGGTCGTTAGCACGCATCCTTCTTGCAGCATGATCGGCCCAGGATCGGTGACCGATGAAGACGCCTCTACGGCTCTCATTTGGCAAGCCTTGGAGACCCTGCGAGGGAGATCCACCGTCATCCTCGTGCCTTGCTTGGCCACCCGGCTGGTCAAAACCCTCTACCGCTGGGGCGGAAGAAACGTCGAGCTCCATGTCGCCCAGTCCACCGCAACTCCGCTACAGACGACAGGACTTGCCTTCCCCACATTCCTACCGGAATCCGCCTGAGTCTGGCCTCTTTAAAGGCTCCCAATTTCTGATGTTCCCGCCTTGTTCATCCTTATGAAAACAATCTTCTTTACCTTGGGCCTGCTCACGTTTTGCCTCACCGCCCTATCTGAAGATAAACCAGGCCTTCAGGCTGGAGCCGCTGCGGTGGACATCACGCCCCAGCAGTTTCCCCTGAACATGCCTGGGGGCTTCAGCGCCAACATGGCCGAGAAAGCGCACGATCCCTTTTTTGCCCGCGCGCTCGTGCTGGCGGATGGTAGCACTCATGTGGCCTTGGTGGTGGTGGACAATCTCGGCGCAGGCCCGGATGTGCTTGATGAAGTGAAAGTCCTTGCCTCAACCAAGACGGGGATCCCGGCAGACAAGATGCTCATCTGCTCCACCCACACGCACAGTGGTCCCTCACTGAATACACGCAGCGAGCCAGCAGCCGCGTATTACCAAAGGTTTGTCGAGGGCACCGCCGCTGCCATCATCCAGGCTCACGCCGCCCTCCGCCCGGCAGCCGTGGGTGCAGCGGCCCATCCTTTGGCTGATGAAGTTTTCAACCGCCGCTGGTATGTGAAGGACGGCAAGATGCCGCTGAATCCCTTTGGCCGTTTGGATAAAGTGAAGACCAACCCTGGCACCAGCCCCGATGTGCTCGCTCGCCCCGCTGGCCCCACCGATCCTGACATCACGATCCTCTCGGTCCAAGACACCAAACGCAAGGCCCTGGCTCTCTTTGCCAATTACTCCCTGCACTATGTGGGCGGGGCTCCTCAGGGGCAGATGTCCGCCGACTACTTTGGTGAATTTGCCCGCATCATGCCCTCACGACTGCGCTCTGATGAGGGCTTTGTGGCCATGATGTCCAACGGCACTTCCGGCGACATCAATAACATCCCTTTTGGCGTGACTCGCCCCCCACGCGAGCCCTTTGAGCAGATCCGTATCGTCGCTCAAAAGGCTGCCGACACTGCCTGGTTAGCGTACCAAAAGATCGGCAAGCACCGTTCGGATATCCGCCTGGGCATGCTGCAAAAAGAAGTCACGCTGAAGTACCGCCGACCCACGCCCCAACAAGTGGCAGAAGCTCAAGCGGTGCTCGCCGTGAAGGATAAGGAAGCCATCACCCAGCTCCCGCGCCTGGCCCAAAACTATGCCCGCAATATCATCAATGCCGCAGAGCGTCCTGAGGAAACAATCACCGTGAAAATCCAAGCCCTGCGCATCGGCGACTTCGCCATCTGCGGCATCCCGTTTGAGACCTTTGTCGAGATCGGGCTGGATCTGAAAAAGCGCAGCCCCTTCCCCCAGACGATGGTCATCGGTCTCGCCAATGCCCGCCATGGCTACCTTCCGACTTTGGAACAACATCCCCTCGGTGGTTACGAAACGTGGCTGGGCACCAATCAAGTGCAGGAAGACACCTCCACCATTT
>DMMK01000089.1 GCA_003453085.1 Verrucomicrobiales bacterium | reverse complement strand
AGGGCAAGTATGGCGTCCGCCGGCGTTCGCTCACGCAGGCGGACGCCATACTTGCCCTGAGGTGAGTTTTGCGAAGTCCAGGGAAGGTCGTCAGATTGGATGCGAGTCATGGGGATGCAGGGATGCACAGTGATGAGAAGCGACTGTTCTGGCAACCCCTGAAAGCCAGCAGGTGGCGTTGAGTCGGCATTTTTGGCCCGGTATTGTGAAATGCCCCCGAATCCGTCCTTGAAATGCGGTCGTATCCCATACATTAGAATCATTCCAATTCTAATTCTAAACTATGGCGACTCCTTCCCCACGCTCTTCGTCGAAGCCTTCGGGCCTTGACTGCCGTCTGGCCGTGCTGGGCACCGATGCCCGGCTGACTCCGCATCGGCGTGAAGTTTTCCAGGCCTTGGCGGAATCCAACGACCATCCGACGGCCTACGACCTGTTTGCCAAGGTGAAGGAGCGCTCCCCCAGCATCTCGCTGGCCACGGTTTACAACTGCCTGGAGCACCTCACCAGCCACGGCCTCATCCGCCAGGTGCAGCTGGAGCGCGGCCAGTCCCGCTACTGCGCGAACCTGCACGAGCACGTCCACTTTCACTGCGAAAGCTGCGGTAAAGTCATTGACGCGCACCCAGCGGCCGACTTTGACCCTGCCAAATTCTGGAACCTGCCTGCGGGCACGAAAGTCAGCCGCATGGACATCGCCATCCACGGCACCTGCGAAGCCTGCTCCAGCAAAGCCTAATCCCTTTTTCAACACTCCCTCATGTCCCTCGAAATCAAAGACCTCCACGCCCAGATCCCCGGCCGCGAAATCCTCAAAGGCCTGAACCTCACGATCAATCCTGGTGAAGTACACGCCATCATGGGCCCGAACGGCTCCGGCAAAAGCACCCTGAGCAAGGTTCTCTGCGGCCACGAAGACTACGAAGTCATTGGCGGTGAAGTCCTGCTGGATGGCGAAAACATCCTGGACATGGAAGTGGATGCCCGCAGCCGCGCCGGCCTGTTTCTGGCCTTCCAGTACCCGCATGAAATCCCCGGCGTGAGCAACGCCAACTTCCTCCGCGCTGCCCTCAAGGCCCGCCTGCCCAAGGGTGAGGACATTGACGCCATCAAGTTTTACAAGCAGCTCTACACCCGCATGGACCAGCTCGAGATGGACCGCAGCTTCACCAGCCGCAGCGTCAATGAAGGCTTCTCCGGCGGTGAGAAGAAGCGCAACGAAATCCTCCAGCTCATGATGCTGGAGCCGAAGTACGCCATCCTCGACGAAACCGATTCCGGCCTCGACATTGATGCCCTCAAGGTCGTCTCCCGTGGCGTCAATGCCATGCGCAGCGAGAACCGCGGTTTCCTCGTCATCACTCACTACCAGCGCCTGCTGAACTACATCCAGCCCGACATCGTCCACGTGATGATTGACGGCCAGATCGTCCACACCGGCGGCAAAGAACTGGCCCTCAAGCTGGAAGAAAAGGGCTACGACTGGGTCAAAGAAGAACTGCTGGCAAATGCCTGAGCCACGATGGTCTAACCGAGATTGATGAACGAAGAGATTACAGCTTCTTATGTGATTGATACCGCTTCTTTCAAAGCGGCCTTCAAATGGCATCTTCACCGATTGAGTCGGTGGAAATGGCTCGCATTGATTGGGGTCGTTCTTAGCATCTCCGTGAGCACCGTTGCTTCGTCAAATCTTCAAGGTAACAAGGCCATCGGGATGGCGGTGGTCATGTTTGTACTGGTGACCTTCGGCTGCATCATTTGGTATGCCCTCATGATAGGGACGTTTCGCTTCATGCAGAAACTCCAGATCAAACGGATACCAGCCTACGGTATGACCCTTCGTTACATCATTACGGAAGCCGGTTTACGCAGCACCGCAGGAGAATCTGAGACATTCCTTCCCTGGAATCTGGTGGTCAAGAGCATGGCGACTCCAGACGGGGTCCTGGTTTACCCTCAACAGAACCTCTTCAATTGGCTCCCCAAAACAGCCTTCTCCTCCGAGTCCGGCTACGCCCGCTTCCTCCAGCTCATCGCCTCTAAGACCCAGCACTCCAAGGTCGGCTTGAACTGAGCACTGAAAACTGAACACCGAACACTTTCTTATTATGGTCACCGCCCCAGACAACGACATTTCCGACATCAAGGTCGATAGCGTGGGGGACTTCACGTTCCCTGAGCGCAACAAGTACGACTCAGGTTTTGGCATCACCGAAAAGACGGTGGACTTCATTGCCGATGTCAAAAACGACCCGGACTGGATCCGTGAGTTCCGTCACAAGGCGCTCAAGATCTTCCAGAGCAAGCCGATGCCCACGCATTGGGCTACCAAGGACCTGGAGAACATCAAGTTCGATGAGTTCCGCTATTACCTTTCCGATGGCCAGAAGCCGAAACGTTCCTGGGACGATGTGCCCGAGGATGTGAAGCGCACCTTTGACCGCCTGGGCATCCCAGAACAGGAGCGCAAGTTCCTCGCCGGCGTGGAGGCGCAGTATGACTCTGAGGCGGCCTACTCCAACATCAAGGCTGCCGTGGAAGAACAGGGCGTCATCTTCGTCAACAGCACCGAGGGCCTGCACAAGCACCCTGAGATCTTCAAGAAGTGGTTCGGCAAAGTCATCCCAACGGGTGACAACAAATTCAGCGCCCTGAACAGCGCCGTGTTCTCCGGCGGTTCCTTCATCTACGTGCCTCCGGGCGTAAAAGTGAAGCATCCCCTGCAGGCTTACTTCCGCATCAACTCGGAACAGTTTGGCCAGTTCGAGCGCACGCTCATCATCGCTGATGAAGGCGCGGAGCTGATGTACATGGAAGGCTGTACCGCCCCCAAATTTGAAACCGCTACGCTGCACAGCGCCGTGGTGGAACTCGTGGCCATGAAGGGTGCGAAGATCCAATACGTGACCGTGCAGAACTGGAGCAGCAACGTCTTCAACCTGGTCACCAAACGTGGCATCGCCCATGAAGATGCCGAGGTACGATGGATTGACTGCAACATCGGCAGCCGCCTGACGATGAAGTACCCAGGCGTCATCATGAAGGGCAAACGCGCCCGTGGGGAGGTCATCAGCATCGCCCTGGCCAACAGCGGCCAGCACCAGGACACCGGTGCCAAGATGGTGCACGCCGCTGATGATACGACGAGCAACGTCATCTCGAAGTCCATCTCCATCGGCGAAGGCCGCAGCACCTATCGCGGTTTGGTTCACATCCCCAAGCACCTCAAGGGTTGCAAGAACAACACCGAGTGCGACGCCCTGCTGATCAACAGCAACAGCCGCACCGATACCTACCCCGCCATCAGCGTGCGCGGCAACCAGCACTCCACGCAGCATGAAGCCAGCGTCAGCCAGGTGAGTGCGGACCAGATCTTTTACCTCATGCAGCGCGGCCTCAGCGAGGCGGAAGCCATGAGTCTGAGCGTGAACGGTTTCATCAACGACCTCGTGAAGGAATTCCCGATGGAGTACAGCGTGGAACTCAAGCGCCTCATTGACCTCGAAATGGAGGGCAGTGTCGGCTGATGAGTTTGCTGATGCCCATCGCATGGATCCACGAAGCCATGGCCAATGCCTGGCCGATCCTGGCCTTTGCGTTTGGGCTGGTGGATTGTCCAGCTGGTCAACACCCTGCGCGCGAGAATGGATTCCATTGAGGACAAGCTTAACCAACTTTTGGTTATTCAGCAGACAAAATCCGCAACAGACAAACCCGGTTCCGCACAGTAGCCCTGACCCGCCATCTCTAGAAAGCCATGCTCGCCCAGCTTCTCCAGCACAAAAAAGATTCCCGCCAGGCCTGCGGAGCTCAAACCGTGCGTGCTGCTTTGTTGGCCAGCTTGCACATCACCTATCAATTATCTTCTCGATGGCCATGACACGTGAGCAATATCTGCAACAGCGAAAAAGTACCGCGCAGGTGTACCGTCGTAAAGCGATTGCTCCGGCAGCACTGTTTCTTGCTTCGTTTGTTGTTATGATATGGATGCAGCGCCATGAAATGCGGCCATCCACCTTGAGTGAACTTGTACTGCACTGCCTGGTACTGGCCACATTCGTTCTCTCTCTAGTCTGGGCTACTGTGATAGGGCTACGTGACGACAAACTCAATGTCATCCGATGCGCTGTTTGCGGGAAAAACAATGGCCGGGAAAAAGCCAGCCGATGGCTGATTGCCTCGGGGAACTGCTTCTATTGTCGGGAACAAATGTTTCAGGAAAGCCCAGCAGCGGTCTCCAAGGCTGGTGACAAACCGCTTATCTCTCGTTCTGAATTCGAGGGACGTTTGAAAGTTACGGAAGCGCAGCTCGGAAAGGTGGCCTTTTTCGTCTCCGCCCCGCTTACCCTCTTCCTGGTCTGGGTGGCTTTTCAAAGCTCTACGCTGGATGAGATGGATCATCCCACCGCCCCTATGATTCTCTTTTTTTTGATCACGGGCGTTCTGCTTGTGTGGTTAACCTTCCGCACTGAAAAGCAGTCCGGGGCCAAATGTGCCAACTGTGGTACCCTGCCGCGATACCACAAAAAGATCGTGCTCGCCACGGGCGGCTGCGCCTCCTGCGGCCATCGCATGATGCACGACCAAGAATGACACTCTGACGCCTTCAGCCCATTTTAGAATTTAGCTTCTTCCATGCCTGCCACCCTTTCACCCACTCCCAAACTCAACCCCGATCCTGTGTCCGATACTCCTGCCATCTCTGCTCCCTCCGGCCTCGAAATCATTGCGCCTGTGCGTGATGAAACCTCGGCTCCTGGCTGGTTTCTCGCCCGTGCCGAAGCGGCCTGGGCCGAGTTTCATAAGTTACCCGTGCCCAGCGTGAAGGATGAAAGCTGGCGCTACTCGAACGCCAAGAACATCGAGCTGAGCCTGCACAGCCCGGCCATCGCTGCCACAGAAGCACAGAAGCAGCAGGCGCTGGCCGCCTCTGAAGGGCTGAAGGAACGCACGGCGCGTTTTGTCTTCGTGAACGATGAGCTCATCGAATCACAAACGGACGCCCTGCCTGCCGGCGTGGTCTGCGTGAACTTTGCCGAAGCGCTGAAGTCCCATGGCGATGTGCTGAAGGAGCACTTCATGAAGCGTGAGATGACCCTGGGTTCGGCCAAATTTGCCGCTCTCCATCTTTCGCATGTGAAGGCCGGGACGGTGATCCTGGTGCCGAAGAATGTGGCCATCGAGAAGCCCATCGAAGTGTTCCATTGGGTGGTGGGCGATCACGCCGCCATCTTCCCTCACACCCTCATCGTCACGGGCGACAACGCCGAAGTCAGTGTGGTGGACCATTACCGTAGTCTGGATGGCGAAGGTGGCCTCAGCATCGCCATTGCCGACCTCGTCAGTTGCACTGGCAGCCGCATCACCTACGCCGCCTGTCAGGAGCTGGCGGATGATGCGCAGGCCCTACATCTTTCCAGCATCGTCGCAGGCCGCGATTCCAATGTGAAGAGCTTTCAGGTGCAACTGGGTGCCGAGTTCAGCCGCAGCGAAACCGTCAGCGACCTCATCGGCCAGGGTGCCCGCAGCGACATGCTGAGCGTCTCCCTGCCAATCGGTGAACAGGTGGTGGACCAGCGCACGCTGCAGAACCACATGGCCCCACACGCGACGAGCGACCTTCTTTACAAGAACGCCCTCTATGGCAAGTCCCGCAGCATCTTCAGCGGCCTGATCACGGTGGATGAAACCGCCCACTACACGGACGCCTACCAGACCTGCCGCAACCTGCTGAACAGTGACGAGGCGGAAGCCACCTCCCTGCCAGGCCTGGAGATCAATGCCGACCAGGTGAAGTGCAGCCACGGTGCCACCAGCGGCCCCATCAGCGATGAAGAGCTGTTTTACCTGAAGGCACGCGGCATCAGCGACAGCGAATCCCGCAAGTTGATCATCGAAGGTTTCCTGGCGGATGTGCTGAAGCGCTTTGGCAACAGCGAAGTGCTGGACACCCTGGTGGCCCGCATTGACGAGAAGCTGGAGCGCGCCGTCTAACGCAAAGTGCGGCTGTTTTCCAAGCACCCATGATCACCCGCCTGTTCAGGTATTCGCATCTGGCAGGCTGGGCCGCCCTGGTGCTGGGCATCGTGCTGCAATTCGGGCTGAAGGATCATCTCTTCGGCTTTCGGTTGCTGTTTTATGCGATGCCCAAGCCCTGCCTGCTAGCCCTCGCAGTCATCCTTTTGGTTTGGCCCAAAGCGGGCCTGAAATCCCGGGGAATGGCCGTCCTGATGGCGATGTTTTTGGGCGGTGCCTGGATGATGACTTCCTGGCGCACGGCCGCACCGCAGGTCGCCCAGCGGGATGAAGCCACAGAGGTGCGCATCCTGTACTGGAATCTCTGCCGGCCCAAGGAACTGCACCAGGGCATGGTGGATCTGGTGAAGGAATTTCAACCGCATGTGGCCGCCTTTGTGGAACCGGGCCGCAGCAAGATGGAGGACAACTGCCGCCGCTATGAAGCCATGCTGCCGGGCTACCAGGCTGCCTGGATGCCACGCGGCATTCTGTGGCTGTCCAAAGTGCCCTCGCGCTACCGCGAGCGGGGCAAGCTGGAGGGGGCGGGTGCCTTTGCCCGCTTTGAGGTCAATGGCCTGGGAGCCGCATTCCCAGTCGTTGTGGCCGATGTGCATCCGCATCCGTTGCACTGGCGCAAGGGCCAACTGGATGAGGCGCTGAGCCATGCACAGGGACGGCCCGATGCGATCTTGGTCGGCGATTTTAACACTCCTCTGGAGTCCGCGCTGCTAGACGAGTACCGGAAACATTTCACCCATGCGCTGGAGGTGGCAGGGGAAGGATTCAAGGAAACCTGGCCGCTGGGGCTGCCCCTTCTCAGTCTGGATCACTTTTGGTTAGGCCAGGAATGGGAAGTGGTGGAGGCCAAAAAAGTCTGGCGTGTCACCAGCAGTGATCATGCCGCGCTGTGCGTGACGCTGCGGCGCAAGGCCAAGTGAGTCCGGGGTAGTTACCCTGGACGAAGAACTACCGAGCCAGAGGGCAGGCGGGAGTACCCACCTCACGTCAGTCCACGGACCATTCCACAGCGACCTGCTGCTCGCGGCCGTTGCGGTCGTGGTATTTCACGAAGCCGTTCTTGGCCCCGTATTCATGAACGCACTTGGTCACCTTCACATCGAAGGCGCAGTATTCGGCGATTTCGGCCAGCTTGCCCTGTTGCCACCAGCGAATGGCTTCGAGGCCATCGGCGGTTTTGCCGGTGCCCAGGCTGGCAGCGGCGACGGCTTCGAGCTTGAGGCGATGGCCGAGCTTTTTTTCCAGGTCCACGAGAAGGTCGAGATCGCAGACCTGCTCGCGGAAGTCGAAGATGGTATGGCCCATGAGCACTTCATAATCAAAGCTGACATGGTTAAAACCGACGACGAGATCCGCCCGCGTGAGCTGGTGGATCAGATCCGAGGTTTCATCTTCCTGGAAGATGCGGTACTCGCCCAGCTTGGTGCTGTAAGTGACCGCGATGGAGATCCCCATCTTGTGCTTGTTCCCCCAGCCGCCCACGTCATTGGCGGTGCGGCGGGTTTCCAAGTCGAAATAGACGATGTCCCGGGCCATCGTGCTCAGAGACGATACACGATGCGCGCCTTGTCCATGTCGTAGGGCGACATTTCGATTTTGACGTTGTCGCCGATGACCAGACGGATGAAGCGCTTGCGCATCTTGCCGGAAATGTGGGCGAGAACTTCGTGACCATTCTTCAGCTTCACGCGGAACATGGTGCCAGCGAGAACGGCAGAGATCACGCCATCGAGTTCGATCGCCTCTTCCTTCTGCTTGAGTTCATCTTCAGGCGGTGGCGGCGGTGGCGGACGGCGACCTGATCCACCACGCGGTGGACCGGATGGACGACGAGGCCCACCACGATTATTTGAACGGCGAGGAGGAGGCATAGATAACGCGACGTGGATCCTTCAGAAACCACGGAAGTGGTTAAAGTGCTTCGCGTGGGGGCCATTGACAACCTCTAATTTGTCTCGTTGTCGTCATTCTGCACTTCTTGAACTGAAAAAGTGCTGGCGCACGCCCAACACTGCATTATGTTCCACTTCGCTAGTTCTCAGATGGTGGTCGTAGCTCAATGGTAGAGCCCCAGATTGTGATTCTGGTTGTTGCGGGTTCGAGCCCCGTCGATCACCCCATCTCGCTGTTCACGTTGACAGCTTCTTTCTTTGCTGAAACTCGCCGCTTCATTATCCTCGTCTGCTCATGGAAGCTCTCGAATCTGCCCTCGGTTACACCTTTCGTGATTCCCAACTGCTGACCATGGCCCTGACGCATGGCAGCGTGGGTTACGAGGCGCAGCGGACGCAGGCCGACAATCAGCGCCTGGAGTTCCTGGGGGATGCGGTGCTGCAGCTGACGCTTTCTGAACTGCTCTATCATAGGCTGCCACAGGCGGATGAGGGGGCGCTGACCAAGTTGCGTGCCCAGGTCGTCTCGGCCAAGGCACTGTCTGCCATGGCGCGGCGGCTGAACCTGGGGCGTTTCCTCATCATGGGCCGTGGGGAGGATGCCAATGGCGGACGCCAACGTGAAAGCAGCCTGGCCGATGCCATGGAGGCCGTGACAGGGGCGCTCTATCTAGATGGGGGACTGCCGGAGGTGCAAAAGTTTGTACAAAGGCTGTTTCAGTCGGAGCTGGAGGCGCTGCTTCTCAATCCCAGCGATCAAAATCCCAAAGGCCAGTTGCAGGAGTTGATCCAGGCCGTGGGACCCACGCCGCCTCATTATCGCATCCTGGAGGAAAGCGGACCGGATCACGACAAATTCTTCCAGGCCAGTGTGCTGTGGATGGGGGCCGTTTTGGGCACGGGGACAGGGCGAAGCAAAAAAGAAGCCGAGGTCGCCTCTGCCCGTGCCGCGCTGGCCTCAGACAACCTGAAAGACCAGCTGAAGTCATTAGGAGATCTTAATTATAAAGCCACTAGAATTCCCATCACAGATTGTGAGAAGAGTGGGCACAAGTGAGCGCAACTGTGAGAGCAAGACTCATAAGTGAGACTTGTTGATGCGGATGCACAACCTGTGCCCAATTTTGTGCCCAACGAAACTGCCTGTGGAACGTGCCTCTGAATGCGGAGGAACAGGCTTATTGGACTTATGCCCACCCTATACGGATAAGGAGGTTTAACGAAGCTTACCTTAGCCAATCATAGAGGCTGTGAAAAAGCGGCATAACTCTCTCCAGGAGTTCCTTTGCTTGCACAGAGATGGAGGCTGCCCATCTTAACACCCCTTATGTCCAGCAGCCTCGGCACTCTCTTCCGCATCAGCACTTGGGGTGAATCCCACGGTCCCGGTGTAGGCGTCGTCATTGATGGCTGCCCGCCTCGCATTCCGCTGACGGTGGAGGACATTCAGTTGGAGTTGGACCGTCGCCGCCCAGGCCAGAGCAAGATCGTGACGCCCCGCAAGGAAGATGATAAGGCGGAGATCCTTTCCGGTGTGCTGGATGGTGTGACGCTGGGCACGCCTATCGGTATCTTTGTCCGGAATACGGATCAGCGCCCTTCGGCTTACACGGAGATGGCGCAGGCTTATCGTCCCAGCCACGCCGACTACACCTACGATGCGAAGTATGGCATCCGGGCTGTTTCAGGCGGAGGCCGCTCCAGCGCTCGCGAGACCATCGGCCGTGTCGCAGCCGGGGCGATCGCCCGCAAGGTCCTCCAGCAGTCTTTAAAGGGCTACGAATGCCTAGCCTACGTGAAGACCATCCAGCATCTGGAGGCGAAAGTGCCGACGGAACTGACAGCCGAGCTGATCGAGTCCAACATTGTCCGCACCTGCGATCCTGAAGCAGCGGAGAAAATGATCGAGCTGATCGAAAACGTGCGTAGCCAGGGCAATAGCGTGGGCGGGGTGGTGGAGTGCGTGGTGCGCGGTGTGCCCCCAGGTCTGGGCGAGCCGGTCTTTGACAAGCTGGAGGCAGATCTGGCCAAGGCGATGATGAGCCTGCCAGCGACGAAGGGTTTTGAAATTGGCAGCGGTTTTGCTGGCACGCTGATGACGGGGCTGGAGCACAATGACGAATTTTACATGAATGGCAGCCAGGTGCGCACGCGCAGCAATCGCAGCGGTGGCATTCAGGGAGGCATCAGCAATGGCGAGGAGATCGTCTTCCGCGTGGCCTTCAAGCCGACAGCCACGGTGCTGCGGGAGCAGAAGACGGTGACGAATACCGGGGAGGAAACCACCCTCTCGGCCCGTGGCCGCCACGATGCCTGCGTGCTGCCCCGTGCGGTGCCGATGGTGGAGGCGATGGTGCATCTGATCATCGCGGATCATTGGCTGCGTCATCGGGCGCAGAATGGCTAAAAGAAAGCGGCTCACGAGGAATCCCATGAGCCGCTGAAAGGGAGGAGGTCTAAAGGACCTGATGAAGGCTATTCCTTGAACTTGCCTTCCTTGGCCAGCTTGGCGCGGAACTTGGACACCTTGGGGCTGACGACGGCGCGGCAGTAACCCTGGCTGGGGTTGTTGGCGAAGTAGTCCTGATGGTAGTCCTCGGCGATGTAGAATTTCTTCAGGGGCACGATCTCGGTCACGATGGGCTGGTCCCAGTCTTTTTGGGCGGCCTTCATGGATTCCTCGGCGATCTTTTTCTGTTCGTCGTTCAGGTAATAGATGCCGGAGCGGTATTGGTCGCCCACGTCATTGCCTTGGCGGTTCAGCGTGGTGGGGTCATGAGCGATCCAGAAGTAGTCCACGATTTCCTTGTAGCTGATGACGGCAGGGTCGAACTCGATCTGGATGACCTCGTTGTGCTTGGTGTCCCCGGCGCAGACTTCCTTGTAGGTGGGGTTTTCTTTGATGCCGTTGCAGTAGCCGCTGACGACGGACTTCACGCCTTTGAGCATTTCATACTGGGCCTCGGTGCACCAGAAGCAGCCGCCGCCCAAGACGGCGAGTTCGGTTTTGCCCGTGGTGGTGGCAGGGGCGGGATCTGCGGCGATGGCAGGAGTGAGAGCGGTGGACATGGCGGCGAGAAGGGAGAGGAAGGTTTTCATGGTCGCTAAAAAAGGGAGGTGTGGCGACTACTCATTGCGTTACGAGGGCCGTCAAACTTTCAGATGTGTATGCTTTCGTGAGTTGGAGAAGGGAAGGCGGGGTTTATTCCAGCGCAAGGCAGCCTCGACATCGGCGTTCCCAGTTCATACGCTTGGCGTAAACCCCTTCTGTGATATGAAAGCACTTCTTTTTGCCCTGCTGGCCACCGTTTCCGCCCATGCCATCACCACGGAGCCGCCGAACATCGTGCTGGTGATGGCGGATGATCAGGGCTGGGGCGACATGGCCTACAATGGCCACCCGCATGTGAAGACGCCGAACTTTGATGCCATGGCCAAGGAGGGCATCCGTTTTGACAACTTCCATGCCGCTGCGCCGGTGTGCTCGCCCACTCGTGGTAGCGTGATGACGGGACGCACGCCGAACCGCTTTGGCTGCTTTTCCTGGGGCCACACGCTGAGGCCGCAGGAGATCACCCTGCCGGAGGTGATGAAGACGGCGGGTTACGTGACCGGGCACTATGGCAAGTGGCATCTTGGCGGCGTGCAGAAGGCGAGCCCCGTAAGCCCGGGCGCGAGTGGGTTTGATCACTGGATCTCGGCCCCTAACTTTTTTGATCTGGATCCGGTGCTGAGCGATGAAGGCACCGCGAAGCAGTTCAAGGGGGACAGCTCGGATGTCACAGCGGAGCTGGCGATCCAGTTCATCCGGGAACGGTCTAACCAAAAGCAGCGTTTCCTGGCGGTGGTCTGGTTTGGCTCGCCGCACAATCCGCACCAGGCTCTGGAAACTGATCGCGCTCTGTATGCGGACCAGCCGAAGAAGGTGCAGGACTTTTACGGAGAGATCACGGCGATGGACCGCGCCTTTGGCCGCATTCGTCAGGAACTGAAGACGCTGGACCTGGATGAGAACACGGTGCTCTGGTACTGCAGTGACAATGGGGCGCTGCCAAAGATCGGCTCCAGTGGTGGCCGCCGTGGCAACAAGGGGCAGGTCTATGAAGGCGGCCTGATGGTGCCGGCGCTGCTGGAATGGCCTGCGCTCTTCAAGGAGCCCAAGGTCATCACCACCCCCTGCACCACCAGCGACATCTTCCCGACGGTTCTGGCCATGGCCAAAGCGGAACCGGCGAAGCTGCATCCCCTGGATGGCGTTAACTTGCTGCCTCTGCTGGAAGGCACGGAGAAAAAGCGCAGCCAGCCCATCGGCTTTTGGGACTCCAAAATCAAAGGCAAGCCAACCCCTTCGGAAAAATGGATGAATGATTTGTTAGGCGCGCAGGCTCGGGGAGAGGAACCCAATGATCCTGAGCGGCTGGCGGTGGATGCCGGGGTCATTGGCGAGCCCGTGCCGATCAACAAGTTCCCAGGTCACTCGGCCTGGATAGATGGGAACTGGAAGCTGCACCGCATCGAAGACGATAAGGGCGAGGTGGACTGGGAACTCTATGATCTGAGCGCCGATCTCGATGAAAGCCGGGTGCTTTTTGCCGAGCAGCCCGAACGCGTGCCGCAGATGCAGGAAGCCCTGCAGGACTGGCTGCAGAGCGTGGCGAAGAGCCTCAACGGAGAGGACTACAAGGAGTAGCTTAGACTCACTCCGTGACCACAAACATGCCAGCAAAGGTGTTCGGCGAGAACTTCGTGCCTGGGGCAGGGGAGGTGATCATTTGGGAGATGTCGCCATCCAGAAAGAGCGCGTCCTGACAGCCGAGGTGAAGGAAGAACCGGGAAAGCTGATGGAAGGTGACACGGCCTTTGGCGCGGTCTTCGCGATCGCTCATGACGAAGACGATTTCCTTGGAAGCTGTCACAATGCCCACCGCGCTACGCTGGCGGCGGTTCGGTGAGTTCGCATTGAAAGCTGGGTGCATGACGCCCTTGCGGAGCAGGAGGGGGCCGGACTGGTTGGCGATCCGCGGTTGGACGCGGAGGCTGGCATACTCGGATGCTTCGGCTATGCCAGGGCCGTGCTGGTCATCGAGGTAGAAAACTCCATTGGGCTTGAGGAAGAAGTTTCCTTCGGCGTTCGCGAGATTAAGCGGCACGAGAATTTTTGAAGCAATAATTGTTAGGCCGCAGGGTTTTGGGCCGCGCTCATAGATTCCGGCATTGGTGGCGAAGAGGATCTTTTTGCCCTCTTGGCTGAGCTGCTTTTGCAGACCGCCAAAGTCGGAAAGGGGCTTGCCGGAATCATCCTGCCAGCGCAGGTCCAGTTTGGTCTGTTGGGTGAGCGGGACTCGATGCACTTGGTATAGGCCGCCTTCGTATTCGAGGGTTTCCGTGGCTAAAACGAGAGGTGCGCTAGCGAGGCCCAGCCAAAAGAGGAAGCGGGTGAAAATCTGCATGAGGGTAATGAAGCGGAGTAAAAAACTTTGTCACAGGGAACGCGTCTTGGCCAAATTAATTCAGCCTCATCTTGATCCTACTCTCCATGCGAAACGCGCTCTTTTCCTGCATCGCCATTTTTGTGTCGGGTTTTTTCATCTGGCTCGGCTGGGGCCATTACTCAAAAGGGAAAGCCAGTGAGAAGTGGCCGAAAGCTCAGGGAACCATCCTGGAATCGGAAGTGGCCGAAAGCCGGACGCGCGCAGGCTCCAGCTCACGGATGTATGAGGCCCGTGTGCGCTACGAATACGA
>DMMK01000324.1 GCA_003453085.1 Verrucomicrobiales bacterium | reverse complement strand
TCACTGGCACATCGGCTCCGCTGCCAAAGACATCGTCCGGCCCCACCTCAGTGACCACAAAAGTGGCATCATTCACGGTGGCGGGGTCCAGGGCCTCGCTCATGAAGGCCAGCGCGCTGGTCACCTTCCCGGTTAGGCCAGAAGGGCCCACACGGGTGACCACTGGCGGTGTGGTATCCGGCACCAAGGTCACCACAAATTCGCGAGTCAGGGTGGCATTGCCGCCCGTGTCCGTCGCCCGGGCACGTACCTTGAACTGAGTGCGCAGGGCCGTGGCCTTCGGGGTGAGGAAACGGTGCTCAAAGGGATAGTTCCCATCTACGGAGGCCAGCACGCCATCCACGTAGAACTCCACATTGCGCACCTGCACATCATCCGCCACACCCGCAGAAAGGCGCATCAGCTTGCCAGACTCCGCCACGCCTGTGCCATCGGCCTGGTTCAGCGTGAAGTTGGAACTGAGGGCGACCGTCGGGGCCTGGCCCTGGGTATCAAAGGCCTGATAAGCCATCACTTGCAGGCCACTGGCCGCATCTGCCACGTAGGCGATGCCATTGAAGATGGAGAGGGCCGTGGCCACGCCCGGGGTCAGGAAGGTGGTGTTAAAGACAGGCTGGCGGCCATCATTGCCGAGCTGGTAGGCATCCACATCATGCGGATCTGACAACGGCGAATTCGGCCCCACGGCCACAAGCCCCAGGCCCGAGCCATTGCTCACCAGTTGCTTCCAGGCGACCTGGTTGGTGAGGAAGTTTTGCAGGACCGGCGGGTTGCTCTCGCTGGCTGTCGTATCCAGCAAATGAAAACCCCGGCTATGCACGGCATACAGGGTGCCTTCACCTGCAAACAAACGAGGCCGCCAGCCGGTGATGGTCTGGTCCACCAGGGGGATGACCGCCCCCACGCTGAGGTCTGACAGGCTGATGCACGTCACCCGGCCTTGCTGCAAGACGTAGAGATGCTCGCGCCACACCGCCAAATCGTAAATGATCGCGCTCAGGGGTAAAGGAATACGCTCCAGGACCGTGCGGCTGACGAGGTCCACCGCGACCACGGTGCCATTGGTCATGGCGACATAGGCCGTGGGCCCACTGACAGTCACCACCTGGGCACTGTGCTGCCCATTGCCCACGTTCACCTGAGCGGTGATGCGGACATTGTTGAGGACCGCAAGATCCACAAGGACCAGCCCCGTCAGCCCATCCGCCACCACGGCGGTGGTCCCAGAGATGGCCACGGAGGCGGCTTCACCTAGCGTATCCAGATCGGCCACCCGTGTGGGGGTCAGCCCGTTGGCCACATTGAAGATGCTGATACCCGCCGCGCCATTGGCCGTGACGACCAAATTATTGCTGGAGGCCACGTCCACCGCTGGACCAGAGGTGGGCACACTGGCCAGGATGCCCGTGCTGGAAGCTAGACCGCTGGCGGGATCGCTGCCCTGACGGATCTCTGTACCATCGGGGATGCCGTCATTGTCCGTATCGGCCAGGGTGGCATTCGTGCCGATGACGGACTCGGCCAGATTGGAAAGGCCATCCCCATCCAGGTCCACCGTCGCTCCATTGGCGGCAGAAATGCCGGGGAACAGCAGGGTGGACTGACTGCCGGTAGGGCCGCTGGTGAAGGAGGTCTCCGCCACGGCCAGGGTGGAGGGATAGAAAAAGCGCACCACGAAATCCGTCGCAGGGGCGAGGATGAGATTCGGCAGGGCGCCGGAACTGGAGGTCCTGCCCCGCAGCACCACCTGGCCGTTATCCTCACGCACCAAGACAA
The DNA here is from genome assembly GCA_003453085.1 of Verrucomicrobiales bacterium. Classification (GTDB taxonomy): domain Bacteria; phylum Verrucomicrobiota; class Verrucomicrobiia; order Verrucomicrobiales; family Verrucomicrobiaceae; genus Prosthecobacter. Next base: position 881 of record DMMK01000324.1, on the reverse strand, counting down.
AAAAGGCGCTCTCGGGCTGGGGGATCGGGAAGATGCCCGTGGTGGTCACGGTGGCCAGCTTTTGACGAAGCTGGGCCCACTGCGGCTCATAAAATTCATGGGCGCTGAGGCCGCCGAGATGGGTGTTTATTTGGGCCTTCGCCGCCGTGATGAGGGCCTGCTCCTGCACCGTCGGCGTGTAGCCTTCCGGCTTGCCGTCATAGATATCCTGGATCTGCTGCTCGATCTGGTAATGCGCCAGCATGGAGGCGGCCAGGGCCTCGTAACTCATCACCAGACTGTCCACTTGAGCATTGCCAGAACCCGCCATGACAGAGGCCCCCGAAGTACGTTTGCCCTTGGTTGACTGGACGGCAGGCGCACAGGGCGGCTGCGGGCGGCCTGGGCCGATGCCATCCGCATACTCCGCGTAGAAGTCGCGCAGGGCCTCCAAATAAAGCCGGTAGGCATGGGCATCGGCCACCATCTTGTCCATCTCTTGGAACTCCTTGCGGGCCCCTTTGCCAAATTTGAAAAGCTCCTTCACACCCCGTGGGATGTCTCCCAGCATCTTGATGAGGCGACCGCCGATGCCCATGCCTGCGTTGGTGGCATTGGCAGCGATCATTTCCTGCACTTCTTGAAGATCCTGAGGGTCTTTGAAACCTGGGCCGCAGGGAGGAAGTTCCGGCGCGCCCGGACTGCCGATGGAAGGGCCATTGGGCTGCCCTGGAGGTGAACCCGGATCGCCCGGGCCGCCACCGCCCGCGCTGGGATTGGTGCCATGCCAGCCGGGCTGGCGCACGCCCACACCGGCATCGGTCTTCACAAAGTTGCCATCCTCAGTCACCGTCATCGGCCCCACCACTTCCCACTCGCCCGTGTCATGGTTAAAGGAAAAC
>DMMK01000008.1 GCA_003453085.1 Verrucomicrobiales bacterium | reverse complement strand
CTCTATCAGAGCGCCATGAACTACTCCATGGCCGGCCAGCATGGCCGGGCGCTGAGGCAGGCCATGCACTCGTTTTTCACCTGGCCTTGGCTGGGCGGGGATTATCGCCCCGCCTTGCCTGCCCTAGCCCGGCTTCGTTTCATCATCCGCCATGTGCAGTTTCTGCTGCTGCCCCGTAAGAAGCCTGATCACTGACCCGATTTGACAGCAGGCTGGTCTGGGACTGGCTTGCTAGAATTGGCGATGACCCTTTTGCATTTAATAAACGCTGACTAGACTCCAAGATGATTTCAAAAAAAGAAACGGATACCCTCAATCACGGCTGCTACCTCGGCAAAGAGGTGGCCGAAAGATGGGCCAGAAAGCAGTACGTTATGGCTGAGGAAAAAGCGTTTCTTGGCGACTTCGGCACAGACATCCAAGGTGCAAAAATTTTGGACATCGGCATTGGCGGAGGGCGCTCCACCCGGTTCCTGCTGCCATTGGCCAGCGAGTATGTTGGCATTGACTACTCACCCGACATGGTGGAGGCCGCCGCCGCGAGTTTCCCAGGCACGCGGATCGAGGTTGGTGACGCACGTAACCTGTCCGCATTCCAGGACGGCGAGTTTGATTTCGTGATGTTCTCCTTCAATGGCATCGACTGCCTGGCACATGAAGGGCGCATGCAGACCTTGAACGAAGTTTGCAGGGTGCTCAAACCAGGGGGACTGCTGGGTTTTTCCAGCCACAACCGTCAGCAGCCCGTGGCCAAGCCCTACTCGCTGAAATATCTTTATCGCTCCAAGCATCCCGTGCGCATGTGGAAGTTTTTCATGCTCTATCTGGAAGGCATTCGCGCGTGGAAGAAGTCCGCCGGATCCGCCATGGCCTGCGAGGAATACGAGCTTCGGCATGACAGCGGCAACACCTTCACCGCTCCGCATTACTACATCTCTAAGCCTTCCCTGGTTGCTCAGGTGGAGCCCCTCGGTTTTGACCTCTTAGCCATTTATGACACGGCAGGCAAAAAGGTGACTGCCGAAGAGCGGGACGAAACTTCGTCCTGGTTTCACTACGCTTTCCGCAAGCATTCCTGAGTCCCGTTGGGGGGCTGCGGCCTGCTCCAAAATCCTTCGTAGAGTGGAGATGTCTCTTCAGAAGGATTGATTCGGCTGGGTGACGCGGCGGAAGAGATACAGCGGCCAGGAAATGTAGGTGCTCACGGGTTTCTCAACACATGGATAGCCCATTTTGAAGTGATTCACCTGATTCAGTTGTCCCGTGCTGCCAAAGTAACCGAAATCAAAGGTGCGGATGCCCTGGGTCGCAAAGCGGCGCATGTCATCCCAGTAAAGAAACCGGCTGGCGTTGCCGAGAAAGTTGCGCTGTCGGCTGTCTTCCACATTCCTGAAGTGTGAGCAGGAATACAGCAGGGTGGCTCGGCTGGCTTCGGCATCCACCATGTAGGCATGCATGGCCAGGACGGCGCCTTCATGGACGGCCTTGGTCACCGTAAGGCTGGGCCAGTGGCAACTGAAGTGGCGACGATCCAGCGAGCCAAGGTCCTTCGTCGCCGCAAACACGTTGTAAAAGGCGACAAACGCATCCTCGTCACCTTCCATGTCGGAGGTCACTCCGTCACGCTGAGCCCGGCGGATCTTGTAGCGCACGGACTCATCACATTTGGCCAGGATGGCATCGCCCCCTTCCTCTAAGGACACCTCCAGCACACTTTTGGGAAAGCGGAGGTATCCAGGCTGCTCCTTCAGGCTCCGGCAGTTGTAATATGCTGTCAGCTTGGCGAAGTCCCAGCCGCGAGGTTTCTCTGCCATCCATTGATGAATGAGCCGAACCGCAGGAAGCCGTCTGAAAGGGTAAACAATGGTGGTCACTGAGGAACTGACATGTAGGATGAATGGAAATGGGGACGTGATGGAGGCAGGCTCAATCCTTGCGATTTGCTTGACTCAGTCAACAGCGTCAGCCACACTTATTTAGGCAGCATGATTGCAGAACTTAACCTGGAGCTTTTTGGCGATATTCATATCGTGGATGAATATGCCAGCAAAACGGGCTTGGTTTTTGGCGAACCTACGGTTTTTCGCGATCTCGGGCCTCTGATGAAGGGTAAAAGCATTCTCGACATTGGGGTAGGTGCTGGAAGGACCACGACCTATCTCCTCGAATGCCAGCCGAGCAGGTATGTCGGAGTCGATTTTGCTGACAACATGGTGGAAAAATGCCGCCGGAGATTTCCGGGGGTGGATTTCCGCTCGGCCGATGCCCGTTCATTGACAGACTTCAGCGCGGATGAGTTTGATTTCGTGATGTTTTCCTGGAGTGGCATTGACTGCGTCAGCCACGAAGACAGGCTGCGCGTCCTCTCCGAGGTTCGGCGCATCCTCGTTCCAGGGGGCGTTTTTGTCTTCTCCTCAGCTAATGCCCGTCGGATCAGCGGTCCTCCCTGGTCCCGCGAAGCCATGGCCGATCTGGATCTGAAATGGTCTGTGCGCGGCGTGGCACGGGCCGCGAGGGACTTTACCCATGGTCTGAAAAACTACCTGCTTCACCGCCGTGAGCAGGTTTTTACCAAGGATTATGTGATCAATCTGGATGCTGCCCATTCTTTTCGTCTGCTTCGTTATAATATAGCTCCTGACAAGCAGGCTGCCCAGTTGCAGGCCTCCGGCTTTGGGCGCGTGCGGTCCATTGACAAGCAAGGGACTTACCGCGATTTCAATGATGAGTCGCTGGTTGATACCCCCATTTATTATATCTGTGAGAAGTCGGCCTAGCCATGTCTGACTCATGATGATTCAGACCTTCAAGCACCTTGTCCTGATCGGCATCCAATGGTCCGGCATTCCCTACCTGTTCCGCAGGTTGAACCGGAGTCATTCAGTGATTCTGATGTTCCATGGGCTGACGGACCGCAAGCACTCTGGCCTGGAGAACTGCCAGCATAAGCACCTGCACGTGCAGCGTTTTGAAGCCTTTCTGGTTCATCTCAAAAAGCATTTCCACGTCATTTCCCTGGATGAGTTGACCCGCTGCCAGCGGGAGGGACGGCCCACGCCTCCCTCCAGCGTCGTGCTTACTTTTGACGACGGATTTCTGTCGAACTACAAGCTGGCTTTTCCCTTGCTGAAAAAGTACCAGATGCCCGCGACCATCTTCATCGCCACCCAGTTCGTGGCTGAAAAAAAGCCTATCTGGGTGGACCGTGTGGACTATGCTCTTGACCGTGCCGGTGCCAGCAAGAAGGAGCTCGTCGAAATGAAAAAGCAGTTCAAGGCCTTGACGCCGGAACAGTTGGTTCCGGCCATTGAGAGCCTGGAAAAAAAGCTCGGGCATGAACTGGTGAATTCGAATGCGGAATCGTCTCCGGACATCTATCGCTCGCTCGACTGGGACGACGTCCGTGAGATGCAGAAGACAGGGCTGATAACCATCGGTGCCCACACCCATTCGCACTGGATCCTGGGCCGCTGCGAGCCTGAGATGGTGCTGAAGGAGGTGGAACTATCCAAAAACATCATTGAGCAAGAAACCGGGCAGCCCTGCCTGCATTTTTGCTATCCCAATGGTGGCCGTGAAGACTTTTCCGCAGAAACGGAAAGCATCATTCGCAAGCTGGGCTTTCATTCCACCACCACCACCCTGTGCGGATTCAACGAGGCTGAGTGTTCGCCCTTTTTGCTGAAGCGTTTTGGTATCACCGACGAGATGGATCCGGTGAAGTTTCATCTGCTGATGTCAGGCATTGATCGCAACCAGGTATGAGTGTCCCAGCTTCCCGGAGTTCACCCGTTCATTCGGCCTCCGCGAAGGCTGGCCAAGTGCTGCTGGTCTCCCATAATTTTCCGCCTTTGCAGGGTGCTGAATCCCTGCTGGTGAGAAACAATGCCATGGACCTTCATGCCCGGGGCTGGCAGGTGAGCGTGCTGACAGCACCGCAGGGCCTGTCAAGATCTAGAGAGGATCCGGGCCTGCTCGAGGGGGTGCCCGGCGACATTGAAATCATACGTACTTCCGGTTCGGGCGGTCTCCATCGTCCTGGCATGGGAAGGCTGGCCAGATACTTGATAGGCCGTGTCGAGACGCGGTGGCTGCCATGCCCTAACCTTTTTTGGCAAAAGCAGGCGGTCGCGATGGGGTTGCCATGGCTGGAGGCCCACCCTGGAGCCGTCATTTATTCAAGGGCACCTCGCCATGTCAGTAGCCTCGCTGCCATGGCTTTGAAAAAACGATCCGGCAGACCTTGGGTGGCGCATTTCAGCGACCCCTGGTGGGACTTCAGCTACGAGGGCATGATCCATCGTGCGTGGATACGACGGCTGGAACACCAGATCATTCGGGAGGCGGATGCAGTGGTGTTTCCCAACCGCCCGCTGGCAGATAAAGTGATGGCCAACTATCCCGACTCACGGGCTGGTACAGGACGGGTGGTTCCCCATGGTTTTG
>DMMK01000047.1 GCA_003453085.1 Verrucomicrobiales bacterium | reverse complement strand
ATGGCGGAGCTATGCCATGATGACCGTGATGGAAAAGGATGTCCTGTTCGCGATGGGCCTTTTGCAGATTCCAGCCTTTTTTGAGGCCTGAGCGATGATGGTTTCCTTCGATGAGGATCAGATCAGGCACGTAGGTGCGGAGGTTGTCCAGAAAAGCTCCGGTTTGGGCGACGGAGCCGCTGCCGTCCATGATGTCTCCGACGATGATCAGCCGCTCCGGGCGGTGATCGTGAATCAAAGCGAGCAGGGTAGCACGGCACTGGCCCATGCCCCAGTTGGGCAGGAGCGCGCCCTGACGGCTGCGGTGGACTTCGTAGCCATAGTGGAGATCTGCCACGGCCATCCAACCTAGGTTCTGATGAACCAGGGCTCGCCGCGAGTCCAGCAAGATGCCGGGCGCGATTTCAGCGGTGATGGCAGGTGAAGGGGCAGCGGTCACGCCCATTGATACGTCCGAATGCAGCCCGTGAAACGGGAGATTGCGGCGGTAAAGAAAACAGCCCGGACTGAGGAGACCAGTCCGGGCTGTAGCGTGAGGGACGATGATTATTCCAGCTCTTCGAGATAGTCGAGAAGCTCGGCCTGTTGAGGGGCTGTCAGTTCCCGGAAGCGTGCGTGGTTGGTGGTGCCTGGCGCATTGGTTGTGTTGAAGATGACATCCAGCGTGGCGGCCTGTCCGCGATGCAGGTAAGGCGGCGTGCTCCACACGGCCCGCAGCGTTGGCGTATCGAGACCCGTCAGGGTGGCAAAGATGCGCTGGCCGCTGGAGGTGTTTTGGGTGCCCACATTGTGCAGGGGGAAGATGGTCGCGTTGCTGTCTGTCATCGGTGTGCCGGTGTGGCAGGTGGCACAGCCTTTGCTGGTGAAGTGGGTTGCCCCGGCCACCGCCCCTGTGGTGAAGCTGCCATCCTGGTTCCGGTAAGGGCTGACGTGGAAGGTGTTTAAGGACGTGACATAGGCGGCGAGGGCATCCAGGTCTGTGCTCAGGCCTGCATTGGTAGTGCCTAGCGGGGGATTCACGGCCCCATTGATAAGGCCGGAGCCGCCGCTCAGCTCGCGGATCTGGTTCTCAAAATCCTGCACTTCATTGAAATTGGCGCTCCAGTGCAGGGCCCCATGGCCCATGCCAGCGTGACCGCGCAGATCAATGGTGTTGCGCAGGCCTTCGCCAAACTGGGTGAGGTCCCACACGCGACCGTCCTGGTCCCCGCCGAGGTGGCATGAAGCGCAGGAGATGTAGCCTTCGGAGGCCAGGCGGATGTCTTCGGAGTTGTAGAAGAGTTTTTTGCCCTGAAGCACGGTGGCGGTGAGCGGTTCTGTGGTGGTAAGGTCCACGGAGCCTTCAAGCGTGGTCCCGGAGCCTGTGCCGGCGGTGAGCGCGGTGATGCTAAAGACACGCACTTTGCGTTCCAGGAAGTTGTGCACATACAGCCGGGTGCCATCCGGGCTGGTGCAGAGGCCGCTGGGGCCATAACCGAGGACCTGGGTGCCTGTCGCTGTCGAGATGGCAGGCAAGGTGTTGCGCGAGTTGGCATCAATCACCACCACCTGCTCGTTGCCGATGGCGGCGGCGAAGAGCAGGTCTCCCCGGGGGGAGAAACAGCTCGCCACGGTGAGCCCGGTGTTGTCAATGTCGATACGGTTGGCGGTCAGTTCGGCATTGGTGGTTAGGCTGAGCTGCGCGATCAGTGAGCGGACGGTGTTTTCATGATTCAGCGGATTGCCATCACGCACGGTGGATTCACCTCGGGAAATGTTATCCTTCTTGGCATTGATCCAGGCTTTCAGCCCGTCTGGGGAGATGACGACTTGGGACAGGTAGTTGGCCACGCCGCGGGCGGCATTGGGGGCATCCACGGTGGTGGTGTCGCGGTTGATGGCGAAGGTGCGCACGGGAGTGGCATTGCCAGTGAGCACGATGGAGGCTGGGGTGTATTCCCAGACTTCACCCCGATTGTCAGGGGAGCGGAAGCGGCTGACGAGAACACGGGCGGAATCGGCGGTGACGGCGATCCCGCGTGGTGCCGCGCCTGTGTCCACGGCACCTGTCTGGGTACGGGTGGCAGGGTTGTATTTCAGCACACCTTCCAGGCCTTCACAGGCGATGAAGGCGGCGGTGCCATCGGGAGCAAAGGCCACCCCCACAGGCAATGAGCCGCGACCTGTGTTCAGGGTGGTGAGCAGTGCTCCGGTGTCCGCATTGATGATGCTGACGTTGCCAGCCCATTTGTTAGCCACCCAGACTTCGGCATTGCCGGGGCGCATGGCCAGGGCCACGGGCTCGCTGTTGGCACCGAGGTTGATGCGGTTGTTGACGGTGCGAGTGACGGCGTCAAAGCGAACGACAATGCCCTGCGCCGGAGTTCCAGTATTATTGTCGTGGTCATTGCCATCTGGCACGACGACCCAGACTTTGTTCCGGGTGGTGTCATAGGCCATTTCTGCCGAGATGGAGGGAGGCGATGCGGTAGGCGCATTGTAGATGATCTGGGTCATCGTGGTACTGACATCGGCACTGCCATCGCTCACAAAGACGGTGACCACATAGCGGCCTGGCGTGCTGTAGGTGTGGCCCACGGCGGGATTGGTGGTCCAGGAGGTGCTGGTGCCATCGCCAAAGTCATAGCGGTAAAAGAGCTCGGTGCCGACATTGGGATCGCTGGCCGTGGCAGTGAAGGTGACGGCGGTGCCTGTGGTGGTGGCGCTGGCGGTGGAGACCAGCGTATTGAGGATGGGCGTGGCATTGGGGCTGCCCTCGCCCAAAGCACCGATGTCGGTGCTGCTGAGCAGTTTGTTGTACAGGCGCAGGTCATCTATCTGGCCGTGGAAGTTGCCGCTGGTGACGAGCCTGCCGATGTAGAGGGCCAGGTTGTTGGCAAAGTCCGTGCGGATGGTGCCGTCGGTGCTGACAAGGCGGCGGTTGCAATAGATGCTGACGGTGCCTGCGCTGCGGTTCACGACCACGGCCAAATGGTTCCATTGATTGAAGGGGAAAGCGCCGACGCCGCTGGAGGAGGAGTCGCCCAACGTGCCGTTGCCAGTTTCAAAAAGCAGCCGTCCATCGCCTGTCGCCCAGGTGTTGATGAAGAAGCGGAAGCCATTGCCCATGCTGCCACCAGCGGCATTGGAAAGCAGGGTGCGGGAGCCTGAGGCGGAACTGGTGACC
>DMMK01000023.1 GCA_003453085.1 Verrucomicrobiales bacterium | reverse complement strand
ATTTGCGCCTTTGGGAAGGCGCGGGCCAGTTCGACAAGGTTCTTGCCCGTGCCGCAGCCGATCTCCAGAATGCGTTCCGGCATCACCACATGGGCGGCGGCACGGTGGATCAGCTGACGGCGGCCGAAGAGAAAGGCCCAGCGGGTGAGATCGTAGATCTGCGCATGCCAGCGGTAGGTGCTGGAGAGTGACTTTTGATTAGGGGCGCTGTTGCTCATGCGATGACGTCTGCCAGAAGGGTGCAGCCATAGGTGCCGGCGCGGTCCTGCAGATGAAGGGAATCTGCGAGATGCTGGTTCATGCGCAGGCGCTGGAGCGCGAAGCCAGGGATGAAATCAATGACGGGGCTGGCGGAGCGCATGAGGATGCGGGTGCCGGGACGGCTGTTTTCGAGGATGAGCTGCCATTCTTCCTCCAGGGCCTGGGGCTTGTGGGCGGCCAGCCAGTCCTGATGATCCAGTAGGATGTAGTGAGAGTAGGCGGCGGGGTGCTCGCGCAGGAAATTCGCCACCGTGCTGCTGTGGGTGGTGATACGGTCACTGAGGGATTGCAGCAGCGGCTGGTATTCTTCCTTCAGGTAGTTCGGGCAGCAGTCGCGGGTGTAGCGTCCCGTGAGGTAGGCACGCCAAAAGTAGTTGTCCTGAAACGGTACCTCTGTCAGCACATGCGCCATTTTGGACTGGATGAAGCCGGTCAATCCCCCAGGGAACTGGGCCTCAATGAGGCGGATCTGCGCCCTCGGCACGCCTAGCATGGTCATGGCCATGGGCTGCCGCACCAGCCAGGAAACGAGGCCATTCCACAGGGTCGGTTTGACCTTTTCATAGAGATGTCGTTGCTCCTCAAGAGTCTTAGATTGCAGCAGTGCCTCCACATACTCACGCACACGACGGCTGCGCGAAAAGGTCTGGAGGGCGATCCAGGCCATCTGTCCCGCCGTGCCGCGATAGTAGAAGGAAGGGTTCAGCGGCGTGCTCTGGAAGTAGTAGTGCTTGGACTCCCAGTAGCGGCGGGCGAAGGGGTGAAGATCACCCTGTAGGGAGGCGAGCAGTTCTTTGAACTGAGGATGTGAACCGTGCCCCAAAAGCTGGAAAAGATCGTCAAACTGGTCCCGGCGGATCATGGCGATCTTGAGCTGCAGCAGGGCGTTTTGGCGTGGGTTCATGTCCACGGCATGAATCTCGGCCGGCGTATCCAGCAGGTAGTCCAGCGCATTGCAACCCGCGCTGGTGATCATGACCGCGCGGCTGTCAGCCCGGAGATCCAGCATTTCACGGTCCAGCCGGGGATCTTCCCAGCAGGTGTTATAAACCAGGTTACCACCATGGACCCGATTGAAAATGGCGTCGTGGGCTCGTTGCGCGAGTGGATGGGAGGAGGTGCGTGCGACCATGGGGCCGCACAAAGAGCCTGAATGAGGCGGCTTGGCAGGCGGCTTCGTGCAACGAATTCGTCAGAGGGGCGGATCAGTCCCTGGAATCAATGTTGCCGGATTTGCGGATGGCACGCAGGAGACGCCAGCCGAGGTAAACGCTGATCATGTAGCCCAGAGCACCAAAGACGGAAACACCCCAAAGGAGAGGTTTGGCATTGCTGCTCCAAAGCTGGGAAGAGCCGAGGAAGATGGCGGCAGTGAGCACGCCGAGGACGAGGCGGTTGATGATGGGATCCAGATGTCGGTGATCCAGATGGACGGTGAGGGTGCCATCCCGAAAACGGGCCAGCAGATCCGTGAGATCTCGCGGCAGGGCACTGAGCAGACGGTCCCAGTCACGGTAGGTGCGGCGGGCGCGCCTAACCAAACGTGTGGGGGAAAGTCGACGCAGGACCATGCGCTGGCAAAAGGGCTGCATCAGCTCGGCCAGGCTGACTTCGGGGCTGAATCGGCGACTGGTACCTTCGAGGACGAGGAGCGTCTTTAGCAGCACGGCCAGTGGCGGTGGCAGGGTGATGTGATAGCGGCGGATGATCTCGATCAGCGACGTCAGCGCGTGGCCGACATTGATGTCGCTGAGCGGGTGGCCCACGAAATCAGCCATGAATTCATCCAGATCAGCTCGCAGGCGCTCGCGGTTAAAGTCGGGCGGTACGGCACCCAGACGCAGCACCTGCTCGGTGACTTGGGTGGAATCGTTTTCGACGATGGCTAGCAGCAGGGCCTCCACCTCATCACGCAGTTCATCATCAATGCGACCCACCTGGCCGCAGTCAATCACCCCAACGACGCAGCCGGGCAGCAGCATGAGGTTTCCGGGATGCGGATCGGCATGGTAGAAGCCGTCCCGGAAGACCATCTCGAGGTACATGTTGGCCCCGCGCCGGGCGAACTCGGCCAGGTTTTCGCCGGAGGCGCGCAAAGCTCCGATGTCCGTGCCCGGAAGGCCTTGCAGCTGCTCCATGGTGATGATCTGGCTGGAGCAAAGATCCGCATAGACGGCGGGGATTCGGACATTGGGTTCATCAGCAAAGTTGCGCGTGAACTCCTCAATGTTTCGCTTCTCATAGGTGAAGTCCATCTCGCGCAGCAGGGCCTTGCGAAACTGGCGCACGATGGCCACGGGCTGATACGGGCGCAGGGCAGGGGAGTGTTTTTCCAGCAGCTCGGCCATGGCCTGGACGATCTCCAGGTCCGTGGTGCTTTTCGCCTCGATACCCCCTCGGCGGATTTTCACCACCACGTGCTCACCCGTGTGCAGGCGGGCCTTATAAACTTGGGCAATGGAGGCGGCTGCAAACGGAGTGTCACCGAATTCGGCAAACAGCTCTTCGGCAGGCTGGCCGAGGTCCTCCAATAAAATGGCGCGGGCAGATTCGACGGGCTCGGCAGGGACATTGGACTGCAGTTCGGCCAGTTCCGCCGCCATCTCGGCACCCACGAGGTCGGGACGGGTGCTGAGCATCTGGCCCAGCTTGATGAAGGTGGTGCCCAGTTCTGTCATGGCCATGCGCACCCGGGCAGGGGTGGTGAGATCAGACAGCACTTGGCCATCGGCGCTACGCAGGCGGTTGTTCAGCCACGGGGAGTCAAAGCCGCCGAAGAGATCCGCCAGACCGTATTTGCCCAGGACGGCGGCAATTTCGCCCAGCCGTTTCGCGTGGCGTTCCAGTCGGGCCAGTGGTTCGATCTTCATTGGGAGTAATGTAGCCAATCAGGGGAAGTTCCAAGAGATTCGTGCAGCAGGGCAGGGGTGAAGGTGGCAAAGCTGCGGTCCTCACTGGACAGCGGGCACAAATGATCCACCTGTCTGTCTATGCACGCAGCCGGTCCCAAAAATCCCCTCCACGGAATCACCCTCGAAAAAATGGTGACCGATCTCCAAGCCCATTATGGCTGGGACATGCTGGGCCGGATGATCAAGATCAACAGCTTCAACTGGCAGCCGAGCATCAAGTCGAGCCTCGTTTTCTTGCGCAAGACCCCGTGGGCCCGGCAGAAGGTGGAGGAACTTTACGTGGATTCGATCCCTGACATGAAAGCCGCTGCCGAGGGCAAGGCCATGCCGCCAGCTCAATGGCGGGATGAAGAAACACCTGTAGAGGGTGGGTCAGTGGCTGAAGTGGCAACCACGGTTGAGCCGACTGCGGAAGTGGGTGCCGAGAGCGTGGCGCAAGCGGTGATGACCCCGGAAGTCGAGCAACCGGTGGCTGCCCCCGAAGTCGAGGAAGAACGTCCTCCGGTGTAGTGGGCCGAGAGACGCCGAGGTGCTGAGTTTCCTCAACACCTCCGCTCAGGAAACGCAGCGACGAGACTCTAGATCTGCTTGCAGGCTTTGATCGTGTTCGCCATGAGCATGGCGATGGTCATCGGGCCGACGCCACCTGGGACGGGTGTGATGGCTTTGCACTTGGGGGCCACTTCATCAAAAGCCACGTCGCCGACGAGCTTGTAGCCTTTCTCCGTGCCGGGGGCTTCCACGCGGTTGATGCCGACATCAATGACGACGGCACCTTCACGCACGTGTTCGGCTTTGAGAAACTCGGGGCGGCCAATGGCGGCGATGATGATGTCGGCCCTCTGGGTGATGGAGGCGAGATCTTTGGTGCGGGAATGGGCGACCGTGACGGTGGCGTCTCCGCCGGGGCCTTTGGCCATCAGCAGCAGGGCCATGGG
>DMMK01000275.1 GCA_003453085.1 Verrucomicrobiales bacterium | reverse complement strand
ACCGACAACCACAACTTCCCCCGCCAGCTCTATGTGCGTGAGGCCCGCCGCATGATCGGCGACTACGTGATGACCGAGAAGAACTGCAAGCGCCTGGAGATCGTACAGGACAGCATCGGCATGGGGGCCTACAACATGGACTCGCACAACATCCAGCGTTATGTCACGAAGGAAGGCTTTGTGCGCAATGAAGGCGATGTGCAGGTGCGCAGCCGCCCTTACCCCATCAGCTACCGCAGCATCCGCCCGAAGGCTGAGGAATGCACCAACCTGCTGGTCCCGATCTGCCTCAGCGCCAGCCACATCTCCTATGGCAGCATCCGCATGGAGCCCGTGTTCATGGTCACCGGCCAGAGTGCCGCCACTGCGGCGGTGCATGCCATTGAGCAGGGCACGAGCGTCCAGGGCATTGACTATGAGAAGCTGAAGACGCGCCTGCTTCAGGATGGCCAGATGCTGGACTTTAAATCCCCGCCGATCCCTGAAGTCACCACCATTAAAAAAGACAGCCTTAAAGGCATCGTGGTGGATGATGCTGAGGCCGACCTCACCGGTTTTGATTCTGAAGGCAGCAGCACTCCTGGTTATGTCGAGCACGGCTATCGCCACGACAGCAATGAGAACAAAGGCAAGGCCCGCGCCCGCTTCACCCCGGCCCTGCCCAAGGCCGGCAGCTACGAGGCTTTCATCTGCTACAGCGCCCTCAGCAACCGTGCGGACAATGTGCCCGTGACCATTCACCATGCCGGTGGCGATGCCAAGATTGTGGTGAACCAGAAGAAGCTGCCCTCCGGTAAAAACGGCTTTCACCGCCTGGGCACCTTCAAGTTTGAAGAAGGCAAATCCGGCTGGGTGGAAATCACCAACGAAGGGACCAAGGGCCACGTGGTGGTAGACGCCGTGCAGTGGCTGCCTGCGAAGTGAGCGGTAACCAACTTTAAATAAAAAGGGGGCCTGTGGATTTCACAGGCCCCCTTCTTTATGCCCTCGTTTATGGGGCTTTGATGTCCGGGTTGATCTTTTGCAGCGCCACCCAGAGCGCGGGGTCCTGAGGGTGGCCGTTGAAGAGGACCTGGCCGCCGGGGGCGATGAGGATCATGCGCGGGATGCTTTCGATCTCGAGCTGCTTGGTGAAGGGGCGTTCGGCGGGCTCGATGAGCCAGGGGAAGGTGATTTCCTGTTCCTCACGCACCTTAGCCGTGACGGCGGGGGCATTCTGATCGTCCTTGTTCATGCCCGCGACGACGATGCCGTGCTTGGAAAGGAGCTCGGCCTTCTTTTTCAGCTCGGGCATCAGTTGCATGCACGGTCCGCACCAGGAGGCCCAGAAATCCACGAGCAGGGCCTTCTTGTCACCCAGTTGGTCGGCCAGGGTGGTGGCCTCGCCGTCGTGAGTGTTGATGACGAGGCTGAGGTCCACCTTCATGTTGGCCATCTTGGCTTCCAGGCGCTGTTTTTCGATGACCTGGGTGAAGATCTGGGCCTGGCCTGGATTCAGCCAGATGGCCTCGAGGATGTTGGTCTTAAAGGCTCCGTCGTCCTTCTTGTTCTGGGCGATGATGGCCTTGGTGTAAGCGATGAAGGAGCGGATCTCATCGGCGGTTTTAAAACCGGAGGACTGGGTGGAATCGAAGTTCCCGGCGAGCACTTCCAGCTCGGGCAGCATTTTTTCCAGCCAGGCAGCGTCCTGATTGCGCAGGCCCCAGACGAGCCGGGCCTCGATGATCTGCTGACGGGCGATGCCGGCCATGCCCGCCTTTTTGGCCGTTTCTTCGAACTGGGCCTTGGTGGCCTGCGGATCAAAGAGGCGCTGCATCATTTCCTGGGGGCTGCTGGCCGCCTCCTGGGCAGACAAAGGGGCGCAAAGAAGGGCGGTGAAAAGAAGGGGGCGCAGGGGTTTCATGGACAGGAGAGATTACGTCAGTTAGGTGCAGATATGTCGAGCCGGTTTTCGCTTCCTTTCTTTCTCGTGGGCCCCACTGCCAGCGGGAAGTCGGCGCTGGCCGTGGCCCTGGCGGAAGAAATCGGCGGTGAGATTGTGAACGCAGATGCCTTCCAGCTTTATCAGGGGATGGATCTCCTCACGGCAAAACCTGCCCCGGAGGACCTGCGGCGCGTGCCTCACCACCTCTATGGAGTCCTGCCGCTGATGGAGGCCTGCGATGCGCAACGCTACCGGGAAATGGCGTTGCCAGTGATCGCCGAAATCACCTCGCGGGGCAGGGTGCCCATCATTGTCGGGGGTTCTGGCCTATACCTCAAGGCGCTGTCGCACGGGCTGGCGCCGCTGCCGCCGACGGACCCGGAGGTGAGGGCCAGGGTGGCCGCCATGACGGCGGAGGAGGCGCGGGAACTGCTGCTGAACCTGGACCCGCAGGCAGCGGACAATGTGCCTCTGGCAAATCCGCGCTACGTCAGCCGTGCCCTGGAAATCTGCCTGCAAACAGGCCAGCCGCAGTCCGCCCTGCGCCAGACCTTTGCGCAAACCGAACCCGCAGGCTGCGGTGTGGTGCTGACCTGGGAGAGGGATGCCCTGTATGCCCGCATCAATGCGCGGGTGCATACCATGCTGGCCGCCGGGCTGCTGGCGGAGGTGGCCGCGCTGCCACCTCTGGGCCTGACGGCGGAAAAGGCCATCGGCCTCCGCGAAATGCAGGCGCATCTGCGGGGCGAGATGGCCCTGGATGGCGCTGTGGAGGCCATGCAGCAGGCCACACGCCGCTATGCCAAACGTCAGGCCACCTGGTTTCGCCGTGAGACGTGGCTGCAAACGATTTGCCTGGATGCGCAGTCCACGGCAGAGTCCGTGCTCAACCCCATCCTTGCTTCCTTTCCATGTCTGAAGTCCCCGCCGCCATCCAGTCCGTCGCTGTCAACCTAGGCTCGCGCAGCTACACGGTGCAGGTGGGGCGTGGCTTGCTGGCGGGCATGAGCCAGGAGGTGGCCACCCGTCTGCCGGAACGGAAAAGTTGCGCCGTCATCACCGACTCCAACGTGGCCCCGCTGTATGCGGAAATGGTGTTGGAAAGCCTGCGCGCAGCTGGCAAGACGGCTCATCTCATCACGGTGCCTGCCGGGGAGGCGAGCAAGTCGCTCATCAGCGCACAGACCGTGTGCGGTGAAATGGTGCGTGCCGGGCTGGACCGGAAAAGTTTCGTCATCGCCCTGGGTGGCGGTGTCATCGGGGATCTGGGCGGTTTTTGCGCCAGCATTTTCCAGCGCGGCATTCCCTATGTGCAGGTGCCCACCACGGTGCTGAGCCAGGTGGACAGCAGCGTGGGGGGCAAGACGGGCGTGAACCTACCCGATGCCAAAAACATGGTGGGGGCCTTTCATCAGCCTGTGCATGTGATCGCCGATGTGGCGACGCTGGATTCCCTGCACAAGCGCGAGTGGAACGAGGGCTTTGCCGAGATCATCAAACACGCCTGCATCCGCGATGCCGCGATGATGGACCTGATCGAAGCCGTGGCGAAAGGGCAGGGGGATGTGGCCGAACTGATCCGCCAGAACATCGCCATCAAGGCCGCGATTGTGGAGGCCGATGAGTTTGAAACGAAAGGCCTGCGCGCCTTGCTGAA
>DMMK01000099.1 GCA_003453085.1 Verrucomicrobiales bacterium | reverse complement strand
CGCAAAGGAAGGCAATCTGGGCAGTGGATGGAGTGGCGGGAAGGACGGGTAGCAGTTCCCCGGCAGGCGGAGGGCTGTAAATCCCACCGACCACGGCCAGTGTATGGAGCGGGAAGCCGTCCCGGTAGGTGCGCTCTTTGCCCGGGTTCTCCACGGTGAGTTTTACCCAGTCCAGAGTGCCATCCAGATTTTGGCCGGGCGAGGAGAGGGTGTTCCAACCTTGGACGCTGGCGGTGGTTTTGTAAAACAGGGCATGCAGTGCCACTTGGCCGCCCTGGACGAGGAAGGTGGAGCCGATAAGCGCCGAGCCATCGGCCAGACGGCCGGACCAGATCGCAGCCCCGGTGGCCGTGATCTTGAGAACGGCATAACCTTCTCCTTCAGGATAAGTTCCGGCTTCGGCCTCCTCCGGTAACTGGGGCTGGAGGGCTGCATTGTACGTGCCCACATAGGCGTCTGGTTTTTCCGACTTGCTCCAGGGAGATCGTCTGGCGGTAATCTGGGCGCTGTCCTCGCTGCCGTTGTAATCCACCGCACCCGCGAGTTCGCCGGTGGCAGGCTGTAGGGTGAAGGTCAGGTTCAGATCGGTCAGCGGGTGCTTGCGACGAATGGCGATGGTAGCCTCTGCTGAGGAGCCATCGCTGGCGACCTCAAGCTTGCCGGTGAAGGCATGCTTCCTGGCTTCCAGAGTCAGCTGGCCGCTGAAAGACGTGCTGGGCTGGACGGCGAGTTTGAAGCTGCCTCCCAATCTCCGATTGAGCGAGCTTTCCCTCGCCACCAAGCCATGGTAGCTGCCTGCCAGGCCTGTTGGAAGGGGCAGGATGTTCCAATCGGCAGATTTAGAGTCCTTTCCGGCAGCATTGCTGGCGGTGATGGTGACCTTGTAGGGCACGTTTTCACCCCGCACCAGCTTCGCACTGGTGGGGCTGCCCGAGATCAAGCCGGTCTGTTTGTTGATCACCACTCCCGGAGGCAGACCGGTGGCTGTGAACAGCGAAGGATGATGGTTAGCTGTAACAGGGTAGGTGATGGGCTCGCCCACATACCTGTCAGCAAATGTGAGGGCGGCGAGGGAAGGAGGTTCCAGGACGGTCACCTCGGTATGGCCATGGGTAAGGGTCGTACTTTGACCGTCCACGGTCAGGGTGATGCTGCAGGTGTAGGTCTCCGATTCCGCCCCAGTGATGCCTGTGATCTTCAGCGTTTTGTCCCTGCTGCCGGATATGCGTTCTCCATCGGAGAGGTCTTCCTCCCCCCGTTGCCAGACGTAGCTGATCAAGGCGCCGGCTGGAGCTGTGATGTGTGCATTCAGAACCAGGGTCCGCCCCTGCACCAGGGCCACAGAAGCCGGGGGTGGGGTCAGCACACCGAGGAACGTACTTGAAGACCCGAGATCACTGAAGTCATTGACGGCAAGTACGGAGTAGCGGCCTGCGTCTGAGGTTTTAACTGGCGATAATGTCAGCACCGGCAGATTGGTGTTGTGGAGCGCTTTGCCGTTCTTCCTCCACTCAAAGGTGACGGGTGGCTCACCGGTCAACGTGGCGGAAAGGATGGCCGGACCCCCTGCAAGAGCCAGTTGCGGCTGCGGATGCGTGGCGAATTCCAAAGGTGCGGTGGAACCTGTCAGCGCAATCCTGAAAACTGGAACCTGCGGATCATTACTCACGAGAGCGAGCTCACCCGTGCGTGTGCCCGGGCCTTTAGGCGAGAACTCGATTTGGACTTCCATAGAGGTTCCTGGAGCGATGCTGGTCATTCCGCTACTCGCCTTGAAATCTCCCGGGTGGCTGCCCGTGAAAGTGAATGGAGAGAGGCGCAGCTCTTCTTCGCCCACATTGCGGATTTCCAAAGTTTGACGGGCTGTAGTTCGGTTATGAGTGATGCCAAAATCCAGGGAGGCGGTGCCGTCAGCGAGGGGGAGATTGTTCCGCCGCACCTCCATGATAGGCACTCGGGTTTCCGTTAGTACACGGATAAGGCCATAGTCTGTGAAGCTGAGGGATGAGCGAGTGGTGAGCGAAGAGAAAGGTAGCAAAATCTTTTCGTCTCTTTGGAGAATAGGCTGTTGCGGTATGTCGTTGCTGGCCGTCCAGCTGCTTGGATAATCAAAGATATTGAACAGTCGAATACCAGTGCCGTTGAAGGTTTTATCTAACTGCCCACTAGAGGTCATCCGGACAATGGCAATGTCATTGTGATAGTCATTGCGTTGCTCAGTTCGTCGGCCTACCAGAATGATTTTACCATCTGTTTGGAGTAAAATATGGTTCGCTGCATCATAATTTTCGTCGAGAGCTTGGACGCGAATCCCGGTGCTATTAAAAGACGTATCCAGGCTGCCATCTGGGAGATATCTGGCCACGGCCAGATTTGCGTAAGAGGCACTGCCGCTGTTAGCCGAAGCGTAACCTGTCGCCAAGATATTACCATCGGGCTGAACTGCGACACCATAAGCGGCAGAGTCATCTGTGCCAAAGGCCGTTATGACTTTGCCTGAGCCGTTGAAAGTGGTGTCCAGAGAACCGTCGGAATTCAATCGGATTAGGCAGGCTTTATAACCTTCACCATCCCATGTTCTACCACTACGAAGGATTTTACCATCGGTCTGCAGGGCGGTGCCCAAGGCCGCAGTGGCAGCGGGGAAGTAGGTCATCAACTGAACACCGTTATCTCCAAACGTAGGATCCAGAGTGCCATCTGAGAGCAGGCGGGCTGTAATGAAATGGCTACCTGAAGAACCCGCCACGATGATTTTGCCATCAGGCTGGAGCAAAATGTCGCGAAGCACTTCGTGCAGACTCACGTTGAGAGTCACTTGACCGTCAGTGCCGAAAGTTGTGTCACAGCTACCATCCATCAAATATCGAGAAAGAACGATGTCAGCGGGACTCCGCGTGGTGGCGGCGATAACGCTTTTGC
>DMMK01000196.1 GCA_003453085.1 Verrucomicrobiales bacterium | reverse complement strand
AGGCAATCCGGAGGCCGCCAAGCGCCTCATCCGCTGCGGCATCGGTGACGTCACCGAGTCTCTGCCTGAGGCCGTCCGCGCCGCTATGCACAAGGCTGTGGATGAAATGGGCGACCGGTCCAGCTTCCGTGGCTACGGCCCAGAGCAGGGTTACGATTTCCTGCGCAATGCCATCGCCGACAACGACTACAAAGCCCGTGGCATCAACGTGGATGCCGATGAAATCTTCATCTCCGACGGCAGCAAGTGCGATACTGGCAACATCCTGGACATCTTCGGCAGCGGCAACAAAACCGCCATCACCGACCCGGTTTACCCAGTCTATGTGGACACCAACGTCATGGCCGGAAACACGGGCGATGCCGATGAATCCGGTGCCTACGAAGGCCTGCATTATCTCAAATGCACCCCAGAAAATGGCTTCGTTCCTGAGATTCCCAGCGAGCCTGTGGACCTCGTCTATCTCTGCTACCCGAACAACCCCACAGGCGCCACGGCCACCCGTGCGCAGCTTGAGGCATGGGTCGCCTATGCGAAGGCCAATGGTACCATCATTCTCTATGATGCCGCCTACGAGGCCTTCATCCAAGATCCCGCCATCCCCCGCAGCATCTACGAGATCGAAGGTGCCCGCGACGTCGCCATCGAGTTCCGCAGCTTTTCCAAAAACGGCGGTTTCACCGGCGTGCGCTGCGCCATCGTGGTGATCCCGAAAGGTCTCATGGGCAAAAAACAGGACGGCAGCCCCCAGGCCATCCATCCCCTCTGGAGCCGCCGCCACAGCACCAAGTTCAACGGCGTCAGCTACATCGTTCAGCGCGGTGCCGAGGCCATCTACAGCCCTGAAGGCAAAGCCCAAGTCTCCGCCCTCATCGAGCACTACATGGGCAATGCCAAGCTCCTCGTCGAAGCCTGCAAAAACGCAGGCCTCCAGGTCTTCGGCGGCGTCAATGCCCCCTACGTCTGGGTCGGCTGCCCCGCAGGCGTGACGAGCTGGCAGATGTTCGACAAAATGCTCAACGAAGCCAACGTCGTCATCACCCCCGGCAGCGGCTTCGGCAGCGCCGGCGAAGGCTTTTTCCGCATCAGCGCCTTCAACAGCCGCGCAAACGTCGAAGAAGTCTGCAAGCGCATCGCTGCTCTTCAGAAATAATCATTGGTTAGTTCGTATTTAAAACGTCCAGCCCGCGAAAGCAGGTTGGACGTTTTTTATTTTAGCCTGCCTGCTTAATGCATACAGCGGAGTTGCGCTGCAAGGAGATCCCAGAAGCAAGCCCATGATTCGACTCGACCGCCCCTCGTTTTTGCCGATACACTCGCAGCATGATTCGTAAATGGGCTCTTATCCTCGCGGCTTGGCTGCCACTCAATCTGCTTTCGGCAGAACCTGCCAGGGTTCCCTCGCTTCTAGAAAAGAAGGTCATCGCTAATGGAGGATTTACTACGCCCCATATGGAAACCCGCATCTACGATGTTTCTCCCAGCTTTGTGTGGGACGCCAAACATGAAGAAAAAAGTGGACTTGTGTGGCCAACGCCAGCAGCCACGGATGATCCGTTTAGCTCTGGACCTAGTAAAATTAATTCAAATTCCACAGAGACAGATCTTCCAAGGGTACGGTTTCTTCAAAGCACCCGAGCGTTCTTGGAACATGCAGACATCCCCTTCCCTCCAGGTGCGGCGGCCTTTTTAGATCCGATCAATCACCGTCTGCATGTTCGGCATGAAGCGCATTACCTAGATATCATCCAGCACATCATCGAAGGCCAGCGTCCCCCTGCGACCATAGCCATCACGATCCACCTCATCCAGGCACCCGGGCCCGTTTTGCGCAGCCTCGCGAGCCCTTCCAAGGACTCAGTGGACAAGAGTCTGGATCTAAAAAACTTGCTGTTAGAAGCTGAACGGCCAGAATCTCAGGTCCAGGTACTGCACACGGGGCATCTTTTGACAGAATCAGGACAAAGATCTTCCCTCGAGGCAGTGACCCGGTGCCTGACCTCATCTGAAATTGAGCTAGATCACAAAGGAAACTCAACAGTAAAGTCTGTCAGATGGCCGCTTGGCTTTCGCCTGGAAATTGAGTCTTCCATTCAATCAGGCTCACCCTACGTGAGCCTGAATATCGACCCTGAATTCTCCACATCACCAATCACTCAAGCCCACGCTCAATTTCGCGAAGCTGCGACAGGCGATGTACTGAAAATGACGGTCCCTCAAAGCCATAACAGCAGCATCAGAACCTCTATTCGGATTAAAACAGGCCATAGCCAATTGCTCTCACTTCAAAAAGTTCAGACTTCTCCTGAGCAAATCAAAGCTGACCTCTTGCAAGCCCTTTTTGTCACGGCAGAGATCATCACCGTCAAACCGCTTCCCAAAGAGCATCCCGACGTTGTCCAGATAGATTTGAACCAGCCTGACGCCCTGATCAAGCACACCTTCACACTGCCTAATTCCAACTGGCTGGAAGTCCGTCACATGCTAAATGAAAACGAGATGACCGCCGCAGGGATTCTGCGAGCACATTCCATTGAGCTGCCTGAAAAAAGCCAGGCAGCAATCACAGAACCCCGGCATCTTACGGTGGAGGCGAATCTTGAAACGATGGACATCATCCAGCAATGGGTCGCTGAACAGTGGCAATCTCTGCCCAAAACCACAGGTCTAACCTTGAACATTTTGCGCGGACCCGGCCCTCTTTTACGCCGGGCTCTCAGTGACAGTCAGGGGCAGAGTGATCAATCCAATTTGCTGAAGCAAATGCATACCGCCGTCTCTCGTGGTGAGGCACACTGGGTCAGTACCACCTACCTTCAAGCCAACTCCGGCACCAAATGCAAAAGCCAAGCGGTGCGTGAGCATAACTCAATTGGCGAGGTTGCCTGGACAGGTCATCCAGGGCCAGCCATTACCCCGGAGACAACGCCGTTAGGCACCCTGTGGCAGGCGGAGCCCGTGATCAGCCCGGACGGCCATTCGGTGCACCTTTCAGGCGAGTTTACTTGGCAGACTGCGCCCCCTACAAGCTGGAAAGAAAACCTGTATGATCCTGCTTCAAAAACAGATTATGAAATCACTCGCCACGACTTTCATGAGGCCAGCGTCAAAACTTCGACAATCTTTGCTGCAGGACAATCCCGGATCGTCGCAGCCTGGCATCCACGCGGCAGCCCCGAATTAGAGACTCAAGACGTGCTAGAACTGGCTGTTGTGACAGTTGATGTCTTGAAGTCAACTTCCGCTGAAGAAGCACAGAAGCCAACACCTCTGCTCAAAAGTCAGTCAGTGAATGGGAAGCAAATAATGGTCGCCCGTACCATTCCGGTTAGCTCGGACTTCTTGAGCCTGTGGAATGCACCCAAAGATTCCACACCGGTGAAGAAAACTCGCAATCAGATGGCTTTCGAAATCTTGAAAGCGGCGACCATTCCCATGCCAGAAGGCAGCAAGGTAATCTATGTGGCGGGGAGCGATGAACTGATACTCACCAACACGCTTGCCAATATCAACATGGCCGAGGGACTCATTGGTGCATGCCATGATTATCATGGGCCCAAAGATGTCTTTTTTAATCTGCATTTGTTTGAGGCCAAAGGAGATTTGATTCGGGAGATCCTAACCCGTTCTGCCCTGTATGCCGATCACTCCGAGGAATTGAAGCAATTGTCAGAAGGCCTGACCAAAGGTGAAACAGTAACCGTGGAGACACTGCGGATGGTAACCCGCGCAGGACAGAGGGCAACGATGGAACACATCCGCGAGCATCTCCAAACATTAACGTTCAATAAAGAGGAAGGCGGCAAAACAAGTGTCATTCCAGAAGTGCGGGGTGTCGGATCACGGATGGAAATAGATCCTATGGTACTTGCTGATGGCACGACCATAAATATCAACCTCGCTCCAGAACATCACACGGCACCGCCCGTCTCCCATCTCGCAAGCCTGACGCCAAAAGATGCCGCGGCAGGCGTTGGTTATCCCCTCGCTGACTTTCATTTCGAAACCATCAATACTAGCCTCACCATGGCCAGCGGCACGACCCGTATTTTGGCGGTCTGGAAACCGATGGGGAAGCCAGAGTATGAAGAGAATGACATTCTCCACATTGCCGTTTTAGAAGCGGCTGTCGTGGACAACGAAAAGTGATTTGGCGTTCTTCGAAGTGGGCTGAAGACCAACTCCTGGCACGTCCTCGCTGACGAAAAAGTGCCTTCAGATGGATCTCAGCGCGGGTCTAGACTCCAATGGAGCTTACTATGATCACTCCGCCCGGCCCAGGGGGCGAACTTCGGTGCCCACGGTCTGCGTCAAGCTGTCGCCAAGCTGCTGGCGAAAAGGCTCGGCAAGTTTTTGTAGGCGCTCAACGATGTTTGGGTGAGCGGCGCTGACGTCGGTGAGCTCGCCGATGTCCTCTTTGAGATGATACAGGGCTAGGGGTTGCTGGGCGACTTTGTAGCCGTGGCGGGTGGCGATGCCTTCGATGCCGGATTGGGTGATGGCGGCGGGTTTCATGTTCTCCCAGTTCGAAGGTTTTCCATCGCGACCGGGCGTTTCGTGAGGGGTGATGTAAGGATGGGCAAAGTGGAGTTTCCACTCGCCACTGCGGATGGCCTGGAGCTCGCCACCGGCATAGATAACGATGGCTTCATGCGGGCTTTTCGCCCCTTCTTTGCCTAACAAGAGGTCCGTCACATCCTTGCCATCCTGCGTTTTCACAGGGGCGACAGGTTCGGCATCCTCACGCCAGGCCTGGAAGGTGGGCATGAGATCCATGGCCGTGAAGAGTTCGTCATTCACCTTTCCAGCGGGCACTTGGCCGGGCCAGCGGGCAATGAAGGGGACTCGCACGCCACCTTCATAACTCGTCAGCTTGCCCTCGCGCAGAGGGGCGGCATTACCTGCATGGTTGCCATAGCTGAGGAAGGGCCCGTTATCAGACATGAAAAGGATGAGGGTGTTATCCGCCACGCCCGCTTGCTGGACGGCAGCGAGGATCATGCCCACACTCCAGTCCAGTTCCTCTACCACATCGGCATACAAACCGTGCGGCGACTGCCCCTTGAAGCGATCTGAAGCAAAGATGGGCACGTGCGGCATGACGTGAGGCACATAGAGGAAAAAGGGCTTCTTCTCATTGCGACGGATGAAGCTGACGGCCTTCTCGGTGATACGACGGGTGAACTGGCTTTGATCAGGATCCACCTGCTCCACGGTTTCATCCTCATAGAGCGGCAGCGGTGGCATCTCAGCGGCGAGCGAGGGGTGAAACTTACTGTTGTCGTTGGAATAAGGGATGCCCCAGAACTCGTCAAAACCATGCTTCATGGGGTGAAACATCGCCGCCGTGCCCAGGTGCCATTTGCCATGAATGGCTGTGCTATAACCACGCTGTTTGAAGAGTTCCGGCAGAAGAAACTCGTCAGGGTTGATGCCCTCTTTGCTGGTGTGGTTCAGCGCACCCTGCATGCCCACTCGGTTTGGATAACAGCCCGTCATCAGTGCAGCGCGCGAGGCACTGCATACTGCCTGGGCCACATAAAAAGACGTGAACCGGGTGCCCTCTGCGGCCAGACGATCCAGGTTCGGCGTGCGGATGGTTTTCGAGCCATAACAACCGAGATCGGAATAGCCCAGATCATCCGCGACGATGAGGATGACATTGGGCCGCAGGGCTTTAGCCAGCAGCGGCACCGAAGACAGGCTAAGAGCGAGGAGGGAAAGGAAAAGCAGTCGCATGAGAAAGGGGGCTCCCCAGCATCCGCCGGAGCGCCGCCTGTTCAACGACAGAAACTGTCGCTGAATTGCGCCAGATCATCGTCTCTGCATCACCCTACTTGCCCACGGCCCTCTTCAATTCGTGCTGGGCTTTGTTAAACTCCGTCACGGACTTGACTCGGCCTTGACGGGCGCGGGTCAGCTCCTCACGGGCGAGGAGATACTCCAACACCACGCCGAGCTGGCTCGCCTGGCGGTCTTTGGCCAGCTTTACCATCTCTTCAGCAGCACTCACGGCCTCATCATTGATCGCCAATTGATCCTTGGCTGACTGAGCCTTCAACACGGCCTCCACCACCTCACGGCCAATAGCCGCTTTGACCTGGTTCGTTTTTAGAGTGATGCCTTGCTCCCTGGCATCGGCGATTTTCTGTCGTTGGCGATCAAATAAGCCGCCTGGACCGATCTTCCATCCCAGGCCCACAAAAAAGTCCTGCTGGTCACTGAAATTGCCAAACTCACCCGCATAGGATCCCCCGAGCCCGCCGACGCTGTAACCTGCCTGCACACTGGGGATGATGGGGGCCACACGGGTGCGGTCACTTTCCAGAGCCGCCGCAGTATGCGCCGCCCCCACTGCCCGCATCTCAGGCCGGTTCTGACTGGCCTGGGAGATGAGCGTGGCCACTCCCCGGGTGCTCATCAGGCTCACCGGAACGAGGTCAGCCTTGGCTGGACGCAAAGCCGTCTCCGGAGCCAGGCGTAAAATTTCAGCCAGCGCCGCCGCAGCCAGATCACGTTTTTCCTGCCCCTGGCGCATGCTGATCTTAGCCCGGCTCACCTGCGTCTTCACACGCAGAAGGTCGGCACGAAAAGCTGTGCCTGCATCAACCGCCCCACCGAGCTGACCTGCATAATCTTCGGTTAGGCGGAGGTCATCTTCGATGACGGCCATGTCCGCCTCCGCAGCGAGGAGATCATAATAACGCACCACCGCTTCCTGAACGATGTCACGACGAGCCTTTTCAGCCAAGTGCTCCGCCGCCAAGGCTTTTTGTTTGGCAGCCAAAGCGCTGTAATAAATGTCGCCAGGAGACCAGTCAATCATCACCGCGGTACCAACCGTGTACTGCTGTTTGCGAGCATCAAAAACCGCCCCGCCAATGTCCTGCACCCGCCCTTCATGCCCGCGATAACCGGCATTCAAAGAAAAGGTGGGCCAAAAGCGCTGCCAGGCCTGCTTGGACTCTGCAATGATCTCCGTATGCTTCACCCGGGCCTGCTCGATCTCGTCATTGTTCGCCCCAGCCAGCTTCATCACCGTGGGCAGGCTGACATGCATAGGCTCTGCTGCAGCAATGGATGCTAACAAAAAATACAAAAGGATTTTCATGGTCAAATAAGGCGGCTTAAAAATAGCTGATCGGCCCTGCTGGCGAGCTTTCACCACATGTTTTTGCCGGAGGTTCTCAGGGTTTCACCGTCACCTCCTGCCCGTCTGTCAAAGGCACCGCCCCCGGCAACAGGATGAGATCTTCAGGCTTCAGTTCAGGAATCTCGACATTCACTCCGTCATTAAAGCCGGGCTTCACGGCTGTTTTGACGGCCTTGCCATTGACATGCATGAAGACAAAACTGTTCGCCTTCTCTTTCACCAACCCCGAAACAGGAATGATCGTGGCGCCGTCGTGCTGCTC
>DMMK01000746.1 GCA_003453085.1 Verrucomicrobiales bacterium | reverse complement strand
ATCGGACTATCCCTGGACCATCGTTGATTCCGCTGGTTACAAGGCCCAGCAGCTCATTGATGCGCTCTTCCGCAAAACACCGGCCGAGCTTCTCTATGTGAACGTCCACACCACCCGCTACTCCAGTGGTGAAATCAAGGCCGAGCTCACCCGCGTCAATGGCGTCGGTCCCTTCGTCACTCCACCTGCGGCGCCTGGGTTGGAGAACTTCACGACCGATGAGCAGGTGCGTCGGGACATCATTCGCTTCCTCACCCAGGCCACCTTTGGTGCCAACCAGACCGATGCCGACGCCCTCTATGCCACCATCTCCGGTGACAAGAAACTGGCCACCAACCGCATCGCCGCCTACACCGCCTGGATCAACGATCAGTGGAGCCGCAGCCAGACCACGCTGTATGATTACCACCTTGCCGCGAACAACCAGGAGTTCGCTCTACGTGGCCTGCAGGCAGATCTGCCAGCGGTCGTGGACAATCCCGCCACCACCACAGTGAATGAGACCTATCCCGCCGCACCGCCGCCTAACAATTCGCTCGACTGGACCCGCTGGGGTTCTGTACCGAATCCTGCCGGTGCCTGGACTTACCGTCCCATCCCTCCAGGCCTCAACAAGGAGTCCTACGACACCGATCACATCAACCGCCGCCGCGCCTGGTGGACCCTGGCCAACCAAGCTCACGACCAGCTCCGCCAGCGCACCGCCTACGCCCTGGAGCAAATCTTCGTCGTGTCTGACCGCGAAGGCACCGTGCAGTCCCGCACCTATGGTCACAGCCGCTACTATGACATGCTGGGTGACTTCGCCGATGGCCAGCGCCATCTTCAGCCGCCTAACGGCACGTATAGCAGCGCCACAGGAAGCGCCATCACCTTCCGCCACCTGCTGGAGGACATCAGCAAGAGCCCCATCATGGGCAAGTATCTGAGCCACCTGAAAAACCAGAAGGCCCAGTTTGATGTCAATGGCGTGCAGACCCTCTCGCCAGATGAAAACTATGCCCGCGAAATCATGCAGCTCTTCTCCATCGGCCTGCTGGAACTGCACCCCGACGGCACCATCAAGCTCGGCGGCAATGGCCAGCCCATCGCCACCTATGACAACGATGACATCAAGGAACTCTCCAAGATCTTCACCGGCTGGAGCTTTGCCTACGTCCAAAACAGCGCCGCCAACGGCTATGTGCCCACGCTTGTTCAGAACACTTTCCTGAACGCCAGCGAAGGAGCGGAATACTTCCACCCTGGGTATGAAAACCCCATGAAGAACTTCCCGACCTATCATGACGAAGGAGCCAAGACCATCCTCGGGGTCACCCATGATGCCTACACTGGCACAAGCACCGACACCACCGCCCGAACCAACTATGCCGAGGCGGATCTCGACAAGGCTCTCGACACCCTCTACAACCACCCGAACACCGCCCCGTTCATCTGCAAGCGCCTCATCGCGCGTCTGGTCACCAGCCACCCCAGCCGTGGCTATGTTTACCGCGTCTCGCAGGTGTTCCTGAACAACGGCAGCGGTGTCAAAGGCAGTCTGAAGGATGTCGTCAAAGCCATCCTTCTCGACTACGAAGCCCGCAGCCTCACCAATGTGGATCCGCAGGTCGTCAACAGCACCACTTCGGTCAACGTTGGCTTTGGCAAGGTGAAGGAGCCCCTCATCCGCTACACCCAAATCCTGCGCGCCTTCAATTCGAAGTCCCAGATCAACATGGGGGATCTCAGCAGCTACGGATACCCTGCGGGGCAGCTCGCCAATCTCGGCACCGGGGCCACCAGCTACCGGTATAGCGACACCCTGACCGACCTCGGCCAGATCCCGAATAACATGCCCAGCGTGTTCAACTGGTACCTGCCTGACTACACCCCCGGTGGCCGCGTGGCCGCTGCCGGTCTCGTTGCGCCGGAACTCCAGATCATGACGGAAAACCTCGTCGTCCGCACCGTGAACTATCACCGCACGATTGACAACGGTTCCATCATTGATCCTGCCGCCACCACCGCCAGCGGCCAGTCCACTGGCACTCTGCTGGGTGATACCACAGGAGCCTTGGACAATGTCTTCATCAACCTCGGCAGCCTCACCACGGATTATCGCCTGGTGCGTGAAACCGCTGGCCAGACGGAAATCACTGCCACCACCTACCTGGTGGACCGGCTGGATTCCCTCCTCTGCGCCGGTTCCCTGAAGTCGAAATACCCCTATGTCCCAGGTGGCAAGGACCCGCGCAGCATCATCATTGATCAAGTGGCCGCCACCTATGTGGACGCGCCGCCCGTGACCCAGGCCAATGCTGGCTCCCGCGTGCGCACCGCGCTCTACCTCATCACCAACTCGCCCGAATTCATCGTCCAGAAATAGTCCGCCCGAATCGAAACCCGAACCACTTGACCTTTATGAAAAATCGCAAGCATCAAGATCACTTCGATACCCGGCGGAACTTCCTCTGCCGCTCCGCCTGCGCCAGCCTTGGCGTGACCTCCGTGGTCAATACCCTGGCCCATCTCCGCCTCGTCCAGAGCGCGATGGCCCAGAGTGCTCCCACGGATTACAAGGCCATCGTCTGCCTCTTCCTTTACGGAGGCAACGACGCCAACAACATGCTGGTGCCCACTGCCGGAACCGCGCGAACCAACTATGATACAGCGCGTCCTACCACCCATCCGCTGCACATCAGCACCAGCGCCGCGCTGCCCCTCACCGCGCCCGCCGGGGGTTTCAATCAGGCCAGCGCCAGCGGCTTCGGCCTTCACCCGAACATGACCCACACCCAGGGCATGTTTAACAGTGGCGACCTCGCCTTTGTCGCCAATGTCGGCACTCTTGTGCAGCCCATCACCCGGGCGCAATACGTGGCCGTTCCGAGAACCACACCCGTGCCGCCACAGCTCTTTTCACACAGCGATCAGCAGCTTCAGTGGCAGAGCAGCATCCCTGACAAACCCTTTCAAAACGGCTGGGGTGGCCGCACTGCCGAGCTGCTGAACGCCATCAGCAACCCGACGAGCAAGGTCTCGATGAACATCTCCATCGCCGGCCAAAACTCCTTCCAGGTGGGCAGCAGCGTGGTGCAATACGCCGTCAGCACGGGCGGTGTCGTGGGCCTCTCCGGCTACAACGCCACCACCAATCCGGCTTACAATACCGGCACTTACGGCAACTCCGCCAACTACGGTGTCAGCCCGGTGCAATACGCCGCCAACAACTCAGGCCGCACCCTCCAGGCGCTCGACACCATCACCAAGTTAACACGCTTGGAGTTAGGCGAAACCGAAAGCCATTATCAGCACCACCTCGAAGAAGGCTACAACGACGTCATGAAACGCGCCCGGGACAATGAAGCCGTCGTTGGCTCATCCCTCGGTGCCTCAACCGCCGCCATTGATGCTGCCTTTGCCGCCGCCTTCCCGGGTGTCACGACTTTGCCAGATGTAGCCAATCAGCTCAAAATGGTGGCCCGCCTCATGCAGGGACGGGCCGCCCTGGAGAACAATCGGCAGATCTTCTTCGTCAGCATGGGCGGTTTTGACACCCACCAAAACCAGCTCACGGATCACGCCAACCTCATGGGCAATCTCGACAAAGCGCTCAAGGGATTCAAGGATGCCATCGCCGCCATCACCGCCGCTGAAGGCAGTGGCAACCTCTGGAATGACACCCTCCTCTTCACCCATTCCGACTTTGCCCGCACGCTCCAGCCCAATGGGGGCATCGCCGCCTCCGGCACCGACCACGGTTGGGGCGGTCACCAGATCGTCATGGGCGGCCCCGTCATCGGCCAAAACGTTTACGGTAACTTCCCCGATCTCGCCCGGGCCACCGGACAGGATGTGGACAGCAACCGTGGCCGCTGGATCCCCACCCACGCAGTGGACCAATACGCCTCCGTCATTGCCAAATGGTTCATGAGCCAAGGCACCAGCTACGTCCCCGGCGTCACTGGAGCCAACATCAATGACATCTTCCCCAACCTGGGCCGATTCCAAAACTCCCTCACCATCCCGCCCGAACTGAGCTTCGTTGACTTCACCGTGTAACCCCAGACGCCCACATCCTGGCCCAGCCCTCGTCAAAGGGGGCTGGGCCTTCCTGGTATGGAACAATCTATCTCGATACCTTCAAAGTGCGGTGACTGGACAAGTCACAGCCTAGCCTTTCTCGCTCGCTTTAACGCTCCATGAAACCTCTCCCACATCTCGGTTTCGCCCTCGTCCTGGCAACCCTCCTCGCCCTCGCCTGGTGGA
>DMMK01000200.1 GCA_003453085.1 Verrucomicrobiales bacterium | reverse complement strand
AAGCGGGAACAAAGTTTGAAGTGGCGAAGGGCGAGGATGAGCGGTGCCTCTTTCCGGCTGCCCTTAGTAGGCAGCTTTATGCTGGAAGCGCTAACGTCTCGCTGGCAGGTTGGCTGGGCAGTGTCATGGGCCGGGCATGCGATCGAGACACCGGCACGCCAGGAGCATGCGTCCCATTCCTCCTAGATCTCCCTTTTCTTGCCACCTTCGCATCAGCACACCCGATTACCGACTCACCGAGGTATAACGCGGATGCCTTCGGAGCGGAGCTCATTGTAGGTCTTCATCGTGTAGTCGTTGAAGATCTTAACTGTCCAGACGGTGAAACCCCAGGCGGTAGGATTCAGCGTCTCTGGATCCCGGGTGACGACGCCCTGGAAGCGGTGCTTCTGAGTTCGGGTGAAGGCATTGGTCTCGCCGTGGAAATTATCCATGCTGGCCCCAGCGGTGAAGGTGCCTTTGGCCGCATTGAAGGTGAGGGACGTCATGTAGATGGGGTCAAAGTTCTCGTAGATTGGTTTGCCGACACGGCGGGGGATGACCAGGCTGTGTTTCGCTGTGAGATGCCCTGAGGCATTGAGGCCCAGACTATACCCAGAGAGGATGATGGTGACGTTCCCTGGCTGATTCGCAGCGATGTTCATCATGAGGGAGCTGCTCACATCGGTGATGTTCGGTGGCAGGTACTTGCTGCCCCGCAGGATGCCGGTCGTATCGACTCCCTGATGGAAAGGGTTATTCGATCCGTGGTCGTCCGGCTCGCCTGCTTTGCGGAAAGGCGGGCGTGTCCAGGCCAGTTCGTTGGAGATCACCGTGGCATTTCGGGCATCGCCATTGGCTCCGGGGTGGATTTGGCCGAGGAGCTTCACCCGGCCGCGACCGCTATACAGGGAGAGGGAGATGGGAAAGCGGCCTTTTTCATCGACTGCGGTCGAGGCCGTGAGGGCGGTGCCATCCGGGAGTTTACCTGCAAGGATCAGCGTGCCTTTGGGCGTCACGGTAAAGGTGGTATAACCATAAGTATCATTCAGGATGTCGATCTTGGCGGTGTAATAACCTGCATGCGGCGCGGCGGCGGCTGTCGGTGCAGGACGTGTGCCTTGGAGGTAGATGAAGAGGCCGTTCTCGATGTCGATAGAGCCCTGCAGCGGCATCTCAGCTGCAGCTCCTCCCAGAGGATCCAGCGTGAAGTGCCAATTCGTGTAGGACTTGGTCGATTCAGGATCGATGTCGAGTTCGGGCGAGGAATAGATGTATTTTTGCAGGCTGGCATCCCAGGTGAAAACCCCGGCGATGGTGCGGGAGAAGGTTTTGCCCTGGAGATTGCTACCGCGAAGGCGTGCGCTGAAGGAGGCCGAGGCATTGACTGTTACCTTGCCCGTCACGCTCCAGCCATCTAGGCCGTAGGTGGTCTTTTCCATCACTTGATAAGCCCCGCTGATGGGATGCGGCAGCGGGGAAACGACGAGTTTGAAGTTCCGCGAAGGGGCACTGCCAGCGGCGTTGGTGGCCACGACTTTCACCTGATAGGTCCCGGCTTTCATCGGCTGCCCGGTGATGAGTCCGGTGGTCTTGTTATAAATCAGCCCGGGCGGCAGGCCGCTCATGGTGAAAGAGCCGGTGCGGTTTTCGCTGTTCAGATCAAAGACATAGGTCCCTCCCAGGGCGGCACCCTCCAGTTCCGTGATTGAAAAGGTCGGCACGGCCTCGTCTTTCACCAGGGTGATGGGGCCGGTCTCCAGGGCCTGACCGCTGCTGTTGGTGACCACACAGGTATAGACCGCGGCGTCCTCTTCCTCAGCGTTGGTGATACTCAGGGTGGCTTGGTCGACCTTGGGGATGCGCTGGGATGGCGTGATGGGCTCGTTCTGTTTTTTCCAGACATACCTCAGGCCCTTGCCTGCCACTGGAGCAACGATGTTAACCTTTTTCCCCACTGCCATGTACTGGGATTGCGCTGCGGGATCGACGATGCAGACCTCCACGGGCTTACTGGTGAAGCTTTTGCGCGGCGTACGGATGCGGGCAGTGAAAGTGGCTGCGTCTGCGAGCGTGAGCTTTTCAGGGAGATGAAATTTCCGCCAGTCGCTGTAGGGCACGTAAGAAGACTCAACCAGCTTGCCATTTCGATAGTGTGTGAGAGTGTACTCCTCACTCATGGTGCAGGAGCGGGTGAAAAAATGCCCGGTGGTGCCACTGTAAAAGAGTCGATCATCTCCGAGGGTCACGTAGGGGTCGTTTTGCGGAGTCACGTCAAAGAGTCCCGAGCGCGTCTCGCCATCGCTGTTGGTGACGATCAGTTCATGGAGGGCGGTGTTGCGCAGCCTCATGTCGATCGTGCCATTTTCCACGGTGCCGGACTGCACCTCCCGATCTCCGGCCATCAGGCGGTAGGTCATCGGGGCGCGGCCGGAAACCCTGATCCAGGTTTGAAACGGATAGGCATAAAGATAGTCGGTGTTCGGGTAGGGTTCGGGACCAAAGTCATAATTCAGCACGGGGGGCGAAAGGGCACGGGTGGAAACGGTCGTGCTGACGGTCCAGCCGTTCGCATTGCCGACGCTAAACCGGTAAACGGCGTCAACAACCCCCTGCGTCCTAGTAAAGCTGCCCTCGGTGGTGATGCCACTAGCGACCACCTGACTATTTTCAGTGAGGAAGTAGTGGAATGGAGGAGAGCCCGTGAACGTGGCCTGATAACTGAAGGTCTGTCCCACCGGAATCGGGTGATAAGCCGCAGGCTGGGAGGTGATGACGGGCTGCCCCTCCCGGAGGGGCATGCCGCTATGCACGCGGGCCACAGTCCATGTGCCGGTATCATAGCTGGTGGAGTGGTCCACGATGACGATCTTGCCATCCGTGTACACGCGCATGTGATGAAAGTTAGTGTGCCATGAGTCCTCCGATGACTGTATGTAACGGAACCCCGTGGAGCTGAAGCTCAGGTCTAGAGTACCAGTCGTCGTCAGACGATAAACACCGTCCCAGCCAGGGCCGTCTTTCACGGCGACCAGGATCCGGCCGTCCGGCTGGGTGGCCATGTCCAGTTGATGGCTGGAGAAAGATGACATCAGCGTCATCTCACCTGACTGGCCAAAAAGCTCGTCTTTCAACAGGCTCATTTTGAATCTCAGAATCTGCAATGACGCCGAATTACTGTCGATGCTGGTCCGACGGATTCGGGTGGCGAGGAGCATGCCTTGAGAATCCACGGCGAGGCAGACAATAGAGCCCACAGACCCGTCTTCAAAGAGCGTCCCCTGAATGGAGCGTCCCCACGGGTAAGGTGTGCTCACTAGCAGCAACGGTCTGCCATTACTGGTGTAGCCACCGACGTAGATTTCTCCAGATGGCAGGACAGCTATCTGGGTGCCGTAGCTGTGCGTGTTAATGGGTAGATTGAGGGAAGAGGGAACGCTCACCACGGCGGAGTCGGCACCTACCGGGCGGGGCGTTGTCAGCCAGACTCGATACGCAGACAAAGTGGGCAATCCTGAGGATTGGCTGCGAAGATTGACCAGGACCAGTAAATTTCCGTCCAAATCCAGGGTCAGGTCTTTGACCTGGCTGTAACGAACACCGATGGAAAGGACGCCGGGCACATTGGTGGAATCTGGCAGTCCGGCCTCGGGAATGTAAAGCAGCGCGGAATGGGAGGCGGTCTGCTGTGAGGGTGTGGTGGCAATGACGGTCCAGAGAGTCGCCGCGACCACGATACGCCCGTCTGGAAGGACACAAGCATCCACCATGGAGGTCGCCTCAAATTCGGCGGGTACAGGCACGATCGATATCCCTGCATTGCCAAAGTCAGTGTCCAGTGCGCCATTGACCTGCAGGCGTTGGATGATGAACTCCCACGTGCTGCTGCCGACTTTCTTGCGGGCACTGGCGAGGATGGTTTTTCCCTCGGGTGTCAGGGCAATCATCGGCTTCAGCAGTGAATTCACCGAAGTGTGCGTGAGCGTGACATACCCGGTGCCATTGAACGAGGTATCGGCCATGCCTGGCCCGGGATCGTCCGCCCGGAGGTGGCCCAGGGTGACCAGGAGACTCATGAGGATAAACCCAAAAAGTCCGGGGCTGGTGCAGACAGTGGGGAATACTCGCGCCATGAATGGACGAAAACGGGAAAGGCGGAAAGAAGGAGTCAAGTTGAGGGGAGGAGGAAAAGCCTCTTCTACTCTAGCACCTTTACCGCCAAAACCCCAGACAAAACGTGGGTCTTTTCCTATGAGCCGGCTATGGCACTCGCCTCTTCGGGGCGGATTCTGTCTCTTGTCTTCTGGCGGGCCTTTGGAAGGTTCCCGACCATGAGTGGCTTAGAGATCTTCTTTCCCAAGCGTTCGTTGGGGTGGCCTTTAAGAAGGGAAGACGAGAACTTCAGTTGGGGCCCAAATGAACTACTGGCTCGCGGGGAACCTCAGATGGGGCCCAACTAAATTGCTGGCTTGCAGGGAGTATCAGTTGAGCCCCAAAATAGCTACGGCTGAGGGGGGTTATTTAGATTTAGGGGCGGCTTTGACGAGGACTTTTTCCAGGGTGCCGGCGAAATCGCCGGGGGTGGTGCCACCGATCTGGTTGCCGAGGTCTTTGCCATTGGCGCTGCTGCCGCCTTCGACAAGGTCATCACGCGGGGCGCTGGTGCGGGCCTGCTGGTAGGTGGTGACGCGCTCGGCGAGCTCCGGATGGGCCTGGGCGGCCTCGAGGACATCAAGCTTCAGCCCGGCCTCGACCTTGCCTGCGGCGAGGCGTTGCATCCAGCCATCAAGGAGATCGGAGGCGGGCTTGGTCTGGGTGCCGGCGAGCAGTTTCATGACGGCCTGCTTTTCAGCCACGACTCCCTGCTCCAAGACGCGGGAGGCCTCGGCAAGGGCTCGGTCCTTTTGATGTTCAAAGGTCTGGACGAGGGACTCCATGCGAAGCTCGGCCGGAGCGGCTTTGTCGGCGGCCTGTTTGAGGGTCTCCGCAAAGGCCGGGGCGGCGGAATGCTGCGCAGCCATGAGTTTCAGGGCCCCGACACGGAGTTCCGGCTTGGCAGTGGTATCGCCAATGATCTGCTGCAAGGCGGGGGCGGCGACGCCGAGCTGGAGCTTCACCATCAATTCGATCCCGGCGGCTTTCAGCGCCGGATTGGCGAGTGTGAGCATGGCCTGAACGTTGGGCTGGAGGACATCCGCCACGGCCTCGGCATCGCGAGCAGGATAGAGGCGATGGACGCCATCCACACGGTCCAGGCGAGGAGGCTCAGTGAAGTACAGGAGGGACTGGAAGGCCTCCAGCGACAGCGGTTTATCGGCCAAAGCATATTTGGTTAGACGAGCAGCGTTTTCGGCTTTACCGAGACGAAGGTTGGCATTGATGGCGCGGCGCAGGGTGGGCTCCGCCAGCTCGTGGGTTTCATCCAGCATGGCGGCGAGCTGAGGCAGAGCCTCTGGCACACCGACGTCGTCATGAATAGCACGGGCGGCTTCATTGACGATGGCCACATCCGCATCTTCCAGGAAGCCTGCGACCAGGGGCGAGTGCTGACGGCTGAGGGCCAGGGTGGCGGCGACGCGAAGGTTTTTGGAATCTGCGGAGGTCCAGGAGGCGAGGGTTTCCGACTTCACACAGCCTGCAAGGCCGGTGACCACGGCGTGACGCAACCAGGCATCGGCCCCGTCTTTTTCCGCCATGTGGCGCAGTGTTTGAGCGGCGCTTTCATCCTGCACCTCCAGCTTGCCTAGAGCGATGGCGGCATGGAAACGCACGCGAGGAGATTCTGCGGCGAGGAGGTCAATGAGCAGCTCTTCGCTGGGCTCGCCCGGCTTTCCATCGCTGAGAACCTTGGCGGTCTGGGCCTGGACTTCGGGGTCGGTCTCCGTCACCAGCATGGCGTGCAGCGGAGAATCATCCACCTGCCCCCGGCGGAAGCCAATGCCGTAACCCCAGATGGCATGAATGCGCGCCAGTAGTGGGGCATTGGTATCACCCGCCACCTTGGCCAGCGTCTTCCACTCGGCACGTTTAGCCAGTTCCAGTTGAACCGCCACACGCACGCGCTGGTCGGCATGACCTAACAAGATTTGCAAATCGTTCAGACTCTTTTCGGCAAAACCTCCTGTGAGAAGCTCGCGAGTTTCCTTGCGGGCGGGCGCATCGCTCCCCTTCTCTTCATCCACGGCCCAGACGGCCCCCTTTTCATCCAGAGGATAACCACCCACCCAGTCGGCCATGTAGAAACGGCCATCGGGGCCCCAGCTCATGCCGATGCCCATGATGCCGCTGTTGATTAGGCGCGCGCGGCTCATTTCAAAAGTCGCTCCCACTGGTTTCACCGTGAAGGCCTCCATCTTGCCGGAGGGGAACTGATTGACGATGAAGTGACCACGCAGGCGTTGGCCAAGGGCGGTGCCGGGCTCATGCAGGAAACCCGCAGGACCATTCGAATAGTTGGCCAAAGGCGGGGTGATGTAGAGAGGCTGCTCAGCTCCGGCCTTCCACATGTTTTCACGCATCCAGCGGCTATCTGCCTTCATGTATTGATGGTTGCAGCGCCAGCCGGTATCGCTGCGTTCGGTGATGTAAACAAAGCGCTCACTTTCCCCCGGCATGTCGGCGTCATTGTCCGCCCCGAACATGTTGCCGAAGTCATCGAAGGCGATTTCCTGCACG
Organism: Verrucomicrobiales bacterium; assembly: GCA_003453085.1. Lineage (GTDB taxonomy): Bacteria > Verrucomicrobiota > Verrucomicrobiia > Verrucomicrobiales > Verrucomicrobiaceae > Prosthecobacter. Next base: position 1,370 of record DMMK01000200.1, on the reverse strand, counting down.
TTGCGCAGGCCGTGAGCGAAGACCTCAAAGCCAGTGCCATCGGGCTCCACGCGCATCACAGCACCTTCATGGGGATAGTACCATTTTTTGCCCGCCTTGTCGGTGACATTCACGCCTTTGTCGCCAATGCTCCAGTAGATGCGGCCATCTGGGCCGAGGCGCGGCCCGTGCATGTCGTGGCCTGCGTAGGCGATGTGCATGCCAAAACCATGAGCGATGACTTCGCGCACATCGGCCACACCATCGTCATCCGTGTCCTTCAGCCGCCACAGGTCCGGGGCGATGGTGGCATACACCCAGCCGTCGTGATAGAGCACACCTGCAGCGATACCAGTAACCTCGGTATTAAAACCTTCGGCAAACACGGTCATCTTGTCTGCGGTGCCATCGCCATCCGTGTCGCGAAGCTGGTAGATGCGCTCGCTGTGGACGGTGAGGTCTTTCCAGTCAAGGGAGCCATCCTTGTTATGATCCTTCAGGCTGCCGCGTGGACGGCGCATTTTCCCGGGGGCGAGCTCGCGATGATAAAACTCGCGCTTCTCCTCCACGCTGGTGAAGCTGACGTCATCCGGGATCCACTGCGTATGCTCGCGAATGTCCAGATCTCCTACTTTACGGCGGGTGGTGGAGGACACATAAACACGGCCTTTTTCATCCACCGTGCAGGCGACGGGATCCGGCACATTGAGGTCTCCCGACCAACGATGCAAGGTGACCTCTGCCGCCGAGGCAGAGAGGGTGGTGGCAGCGGCGAACAGAGTCAGGAAACGCATGGGCTGGAAAGAATGAGGGGGAATGGGGAGAGATGAAAAATTTCCCCATTTGGGGATGAGTCGTCACAATGAATTAAGGATCAACGCTCTGTGATGGGGATCGGATTCCCCATGAATCCCCATCGGTCCCCACGCGATCCCCATGACGAGAGGGGAACAGGGAGAGTGGCACATCGGAGACAAGGGTGAATGGTGAAACTGGCGAGCAAACAAAACGATGATGGCAAAGCCTCTGGGCGGCAGCATTGTGAGGCTGGGTCAGGTGCTTAATATCCAATATCCGGGCGGCCAGTGCAAGCCTCGGGGAGGCGACTTTGGGGAATAGGGCGAGGGTGCGGAAGGGGATAGATCAGGACAGACTTTTTCAAGTCCTGATGAAATGCGGAATCGGCTCTGTGGCGGGGGTGTGACGAGCTAAAGCTCTGGAGTACTTTTTTGGGGCTGCAACCGCCCCTCACCCCTGGCCCTGCTCCCCGCAAGCGGGGCGAGGGAGGACGTCTTTTGGACTTCACTTACTGAGAACAGAACACCCTTTCAAATGCTGACCCTATGTGGAGTCGGCTCCGAAGCGGAGTTGTACCGAGCTAAAGCTCTGGA
>DMMK01000199.1 GCA_003453085.1 Verrucomicrobiales bacterium | reverse complement strand
GAGGGGCAGAGGGGGGGAAGGGGCCGCGCGCCTCCCCCCGCCAGTCTCATCACGCCCAAAAGCCCCTGGCTGCCCCTGGCGGTCTCCGTGTTGATCTGCCTGGGCGGGCTGGCTTTTTGTGCCGTGACCGATACCACCTACCGGGTGGGGGCACCACCGGTCAGCCTGGCCTTGCCGGAGCGCCTGGGGGCCTACGAAAGCCAGGACATGCCCATGCAGGCCATCGAGCGGCAGACGCTGAACGAAGGCGGGGAGATCGGGCGACGGTTCTACTTCAAAAGCGACCGCGCCGTGCTGGCCTCCGTCGTCCTCAGCGGGGCCTTGAAACGTTCCCTCCATGAGCCGCAGATCTGCCTGCCGGGCCAGGGCTGGGTGATCAATGGCAAGAGCTTCATCGAGTTCGACTGCGGTCTGGCCGCTCCGGTGAAGGCCACGCTGCTGTCCATGCACCGCGACGTGCAAAACGAAGCCGGGCAGGTGGAGCGCACCCGCGCCCTGAATGTGTATTGGTATCAGGGCTCCCAGGGCCGCACGGCCTCCTCTTACGATGAGCACGTGGGCTATTCCTATGCGGATGCCCTGCTGCGCAACATTGACCACCGCTGGGCCCTCCTGTCCTTCTTTGCCCCGCTGAAAAATCAGCCCCTCGGCAGCATGGACCCCTATGCGGAGCTCAATGCCCTGGAAGACATGAAGACCTTCATGCGCGAGTTTGTGCCGCCCCTTCTGGAAGCTGCCCCGAAGGAGTGAATCTGCAACTGGGCTGACCTGGGAAGGACAAACCCTCTCAGGCCAGGGCCGTCCTTGTCACCGTCTGTCCGGCAGCCGTTTTCCAGATGCCTGCATCCAGGGCGGACTGCCGCACATAGCCCAAGCCCGCGTGAATTTCACGCACCGGATCCCAGGCCACACTGGTGATCTGGCCCACTTCTTTGCCTTCCTCATTCAGCAGGTTTTCCCCCGGTGCCACGGCCTTGGCGCTGCTCCAGGCGATGAGCTGGCGCGGCATCTTGCCGGTGGTTTTGATGCGGGAAAGAATCTCCTGGCCGATGTAGCAGCCCTTGGTGAAGCTCATGGCGTGGGTTTCCAAACCGGCCTCCTGGGGGAAGGTGTCGGCATTCAGCTCCTGCGGGAAAGCGGGCACCTGCTGCAGGATGCGCAGCGTCTCGGCCTCCGCATCGCTCAGGCGTGCCATCGTCGGCGCAGGGCTAGCGGCGGGCAGCCAGAGGTCCCAGCCTGGGAGGCGAAAACGCGCTTCATTGGTTAGGCGGTGGCCTTCCGGTGGCGCGGCTTCATCGGCAGCTTCCGATGGCGCGATGCGGTGCCAGATCTGCCATTCGTCCGTCACATCTTCCAGCAGGGCATCATCCGCGATGATGTAGCGCTCCAGCCGCATGCCCAGGGATTCGCGCAGGCTGGCATCGGCATCCAGCAGCAGGCTTTCGCCATCCGGGTCGGCATGGATGAAGATGTCCGCCTCGATCTTGCCCTTGAGGTTGGTCACGCAGGCGTAGAGGGCCGCGCTGCTCCTGGCCATGCGCACATCGTTGGTCACCTGGCCATTGAGATAGCGCACGCGGTCAGCGCCGGAGAGCCGCCATTTGGCCCGGCTGGAAAGATTCACCCAGGCACCTTGGGCGAGGGTGGTTTGGTAAAGTTCTGCGGTCATGGGGATTAGGGTTCGATTTGGCCGATGACGGAGAAATCCAGGTCGCCTTTGCCCTGGGTCACGCCTTGGCGCATGGCCTCGGCGGTGCAGTCCAGAGCGGGGGCTGCGAGGCCGCCCTGGGCCGCCAGTTCGCGGGCAAAGTCGGCATCCTTCAGCATGTTGCGCAGGGAGAAATGGGCGTCGAAATTCCCGCTGATGATCGTCGGCAGCTTCATGCCGATGAGGCCGGAGTAGTTCGCATTGTTTTCCAGGGCGGTCAGCAGGTTCGCCAGCGGGATGCCCTGGCTGTGGGTGATGGCGGCGGCCTCAGACAGCGCCTTCACGGTGATGGCGGTCACAAGGTTGGTGACGATTTTCAGCACCATTGCATCGCCCGTTTCGCCCAGGGGCAGGATCTTGGTGGAAGAGGCCTCCAGGATGGGGCGCACCCTTTCCAGCACCTCGGTGGAGCCGCCGATGTAATAGACCAGCTTGCCATTCTGCGCGGCCATCTTGCTGCCCGTGAAGGGCGCATCCAGAAAGGCGGCCCCGCTGGCGGCACAGAGGGCGGCGGCTTCCAGCGTCGCGGCTTTGCTGACGGTGGCATGATTCAGGATCACGTGCTCACGGGTCAGCGTAGGCTGCATGTCACGCAGCGCCTGCAGGAGGGCCTCGCCGTCGCGGACGAAAATCTGGATGACCTGAGCGGCTCCCGCCACGGCCTGGGGGGAGGGCAGGGCACCAGGGACGTTGCGGGCGGTGTGGCTCCACACCGACACCGTGTGGCCTGCCTGGCGCAGATTTTCAGCCACGCGGCTGCCGATGATGCCAAGGCCGAGAACGCCGACGGAGGAGGGTTGGTTCATAAAAGAGGGAAACGAATGCTTCGCTGGGTTACGCCTGTCTGCAAGCCCTGGCTTGGCCGGGTGCTGTGAATCGGTCTTGCCACGGCGGATAAACTTGCGCACTGGGAGCTTTCTTTATTCTGGCTCCCACTGCCGGCTTCGGGCAACCTGGGCGCTCGGCTCATCGTTTGTTCTTCATCTCCTCCTCTTTTTCATGATCTCCTGGTTTGCCCGCAACCATGTCGCTGCCAATCTCCTCATGCTGGGGGCGATCATCGCCGGCATCTGGACTCTCGCTTCCGACCGCATCCCGCTGGAGGTCTTTCCGGACATGCCCTCGCGCATGATTTCTGTGTCCGTGCCTTATCCTGCTTCCGCACCTGAGGAGGTGGAGGAAAGCATCGTGCTGAAGATCGAGGAGGCCATCCAGCAGGTGGGCAGCATCAAGCACATCAATTCCACGGCCTCTTCCAGCGGCGGCACCGTCGTGATCGAGGTGGAGGAAGGCAAGGATCCCCGCGAAGTGCTGGACGATATCAAGATCCGTGTGGATGCCATTCCCAATCTGCCGGAGTTGGCGGAGAAGCCCACCATCCAGCTCGACGACAACTTCCACTCCGTCATCACCGTGGCCGTGGCGGCGGACATGGCTGAGGCCGATCTGCGCCGCCTAGGGGAACAGATCCGCGATGAAATCTCCGCCTTGCCGGGCATCACCCACGCGGGTCTTTCCGGCGTGCGGCCCTACGAGATTGGGATCGAGATCCCAGAGGCCACGTTGCGTAAATACGGCCTGAACCTGGAGCGCGTCAGCCAGGCCATCCGTGGCAGTGCGCTGGACCTGCCGGCGGGTGTGGTGCAGACCGAAGCGGGCGATGTTTCCATCCGCACCCGTGGCCGCGCCTACACCGGGGAGGACTATGCCCGGGTGGTCATCCTCACCCGTCCTGACGGCACCAAGCTGACGCTGGGCGAGATCGCCGTCATTCAGGATGGTTTTAACGAAAACCCGCTGCTGGCCCGGCTGAATGGCAAACGCTGCGTGGTGGTGAACGTGATGCGTGAAGGGGGGCAAAACGCCATCAACATCGCCGAGTCGGTGAAGGAATACATCGCCACAGCCCAGAAGCGGATGCCGGACGGCGTGCAGATCGAATTCTGGAATGACCGCTCCAAGATCGTCAAAGGGCGCATCAGCCTGCTGATCCAAAATGCCCAGAGTAGCCTCATTCTGGTCTTCCTTTGCGTGGGCCTTTTCCTGCGGCTGGATGCGGTGTTTTGGGTGGCCGTGGGCATGGTGGCCAGCTTCATGGGGGCCATCGCGCTGATGCCGTATTTTGACATCGCCATCAATCTGTCTTCGCTCTTCGGTTTCATCCTCGTCCTGGGCATCGTGGTGGATGACGCCATCGTCATTTCCGAGCATGTGGACACCCTGCGACAGCGTGGCATGTCTGCGATGGAGGCGGCGGTGCAGGGGACTAAGGAGATGGCGGTGCCCATCACCTTTGGCGTGCTCACCACCGTCATCGCCTTCCTGCCCATGGCCTTTGGAGCCAGCGATTTCTTGATGATGTTCAAGCCCATCGCTATCGTCTTCATCCTGGTGATGCTCATTGCGCTGGTGGAGACGAAGATCATCCTGCCTTCCCACTTGGCGCACCCGGTGCCGGGCCTCAGTGGGGCCTCAGACATCCTGGGGCCGGTTCACCGCTGGTCGGAGCGCACCTTGCGGAAGTTTGTGGACACCTTTTACCGGCCTGCCCTGCGCTGGTGTGTGCATCACCGCTACACCGCGCTGGCGGCCTTCTTTGGCGGTCTCGTCATCCTCTGCGGTTTCTTTTTCAGTGGCCGCATCCTCTGGATCTTTTTCCCGCGTGTCCAGAGTGAGCGCATCGAGGCCAAGCTGACCATGCTGGACGGCACTCCCTTTGAAGTCACCGACGGCCACATCCAGCGCATGTATGAAATCGCGGAGCAGATGAAAAAGGAGTACGTGGGCCCGGACGGTAAGCCCGTCATCCGTGCCATCCTGGCCACCACCGGCACCACGCGCCTCACCTGGGGCAGTGGTGGCAGCACCGGCAGCTCCCACGTCGGGGAGATCAACATGGAAACCTACGGCCCCGAAGAGCGCAGCCTGAAGGTGAACACCGTGGACATGGCTGCCGACTGGCGGAAGCGAATCGGCAACATCGTGGGCGCGGAGGAACTGAACTTCCGTGCCGAAATCATTCGCAGCGGCGACCCTGTGGACCTCCAGCTGACCGGCACCGATCCGGACGAGTTGCTGGACATTTCCGACAAGATCAAAGCCCACCTGGCCACCTATGCAGGTGTGTTTGATATCACGGACTCACTGGACAGTGGCCGCAATGAAATCCAGCTCCGGCTCAAACCTGAAGCGCAGTCCTTCGGCGTGACCGTGAGCGATCTGGCCCAGCAGGTGCGCCAGGCCTTTTACGGCAACGAGGTGCAGCGCATCCAGCGTGGCCGCAATGAAGTGAAGGTGATGCTGCGTTACCCCAAGAACGACCGCAAAAACCTCGCCACCCTGGAGACCATGCGTGTGCGCACTGCTGCAGGGCTGGAGATTCCCTTTTCCCGTGTGGCCGAGGCCAAGGTGGGCAAGAGCTTCACCAGCATCAAGCGGGTGGACCGCCGCCGCGCGATGAACATCACGGCCGACGTCAACAAATCCACCACCGACCCTGCCAAGGTGCGCGCAGACGTTGAAGTTTTCGTTCGTGACCTGATGGTCACTCATCCCCACATCCAGTGGAGCTTTGAGGGCGAGGCACGCGCCCAGCGGGAAGGGGCCGATGCAGGGCTGTGGGCGCTGGGTATCATCACCCTGGGCATGTATGCGATGATGGCCATCCCCTTCAAAAGTTACAGCCAGCCGTTCATTGTCATGCTGGTGGTGCCCTTCGGCATTGTGGGGGCGGTGATCGGCCATCTTTTCCATGGCATGCCCGTCAGCAGCATGAGCGTCTGCGGCATGCTGGCCGTCACCGGCGTGATCGTGAATGACACCCTCGTGCTGGTGGACCGCATCAACCAGCTCCGGGATGAGACGGGCGACCTGAAATACGCCGTACAGGAGGGGGGGCGCAGTCGCTTCCGTGCCATCTTCCTCACCCAGATCACCACCTTCGTGGGCCTGATGCCGCTGATGTTTGAATTCGGCAGCCTCATTGAAAACTCGCCTCCCGGCATCAGCCACATCCTTACCGCCATCTTTGGCGACAACCGTGCCGCCCAGGCCACCAGTGCCCAGTTCCTCACCCCCGTTTCGGTGTCCATGGGTTACGGCAGCCTCTTTGCCACCGTGATCACCCTCTTCCTCGTCCCCCTATGCTACCTGGCCGTGGATGATCTGGGGCGTGTCATCAACCGCATCCTGGGTCGCAAGCCCCAGCCCGTCGCGGTGCCTCTGGGAGCACCGTCTGCGTCCAGCTAATCTTGGGTAAGCGGCCCTTTGTCAGATCACTCATGCCCGACCCGCTCCCTCCAGCCGAACCCAAGCCCTGGTGCCTCTATGTGCTGCGCTGCCGGGATGGCAGCCTGTATTGCGGCATCACCAATGATCTGCATCGGAGGCTGGACATGCATCGCGAGGGCAAGGGAGCGAAATACACGCGGGGCAGGGGGCCCCTATGGCTGCTGGGCTCCTGGGTGCATGGGGACATGCCTGCGGCGCTGAAGGCCGAACGCGTCTTCAAGGCCCTGAACCGCGCCCAAAAAGAAAAATGGCTGGAGGCGAACCTCCAGCCATCTTGAAAAAAGACAGTTTTGTCTGCGCAGCTTACTTCACGTGGCCGGAGATCAGCTTGGTCATCTCGAACATGGTCACCTGCTCTTTACCACCGAAGACGGCCTTCAGGGCTGCGTCTGCGTTGATCAGGGTCTTCTTCTTTTCGTCCTGGAGACCTTTGGCCTTGATGTAGTCCCAGACTTTTTTGGTCAGTTCGCCACGGGAAAGGGGAGTGGAACCAACGACAGCAGCGAGGACTTCATCCGGCTGGACGGGTTTCATCAGGGCTGGGTTGGGTTTGCGTGGTGTGGTAGATGCTGTTTTAGCCATTTCTCTTTTTCGCAGACGTCGCCAGAGAAGTCAATACGTCTGATTGTAGGGATTTGAGCCGGGGTGACCTGGGGCAGAAGTGCAAAAATCCGGGTGAACCGGTGAAGATTCCGCGCCAGATGCGTTATGCACAGTCTGTGTTCGCTACCGCCTGTGCCCTGTCCCATTTTTGTTCTATGCCCTCC
>DMMK01000679.1 GCA_003453085.1 Verrucomicrobiales bacterium | reverse complement strand
GTCTTCATGGGCCTGTCCCTGCCCTCCGTGGACCGCGACCACCGGGCGGTATGCCGACATGCGGTCCGCCTGATGACGGCACGCGGGCACCAGCGGCTGGCCCTGCTGATCCAGGAACCGCAGTCTGCGGGTGACCGGGAGAGCGAGGCAGGTTTTGAAGATGGCCTGCAGGCGGCAGCGGCACGGGGTGTGACCGGGCACATCCAGCGCCACGATGGCAGCCGCGCAGGCCTGCTGAAGGCTCTGGACAGGCTGGTCTCCGCCCGGCAGCGGCCACAAGCCCTGCTGATCGCCCGCACCTCCAGCGCCCTGACGGTTTGCACTGCCCTGCTACAGCGCGGGCTGCGGATTCCGCAGGATGTGGCGCTGATCTGCCGGGATGATGACGTCTTTCTGGATGAGACCCTGCCGCAGATTGCACGCTACAGCATCACGGCGGGGACCTTCGCCAAACGCATCTTTCGCCTGGTGCGGCAGCCCGGCGCGAGGGGCGATACCAAGGTAATGCCAGAATTTGTCAAACGAGAATCATTGTGAAAAACTTTGCTCACCGTTTGACACGCACTCACCTGCATGTACAATCGCCCCCCTTTCCCTGGGAGGGCAGACTTTATGGCAAACGTTCAAGTAATACTCAAAGAGAAGATCAAAAACCTCGGCGCCGAGGCTGATGTCGTGCATGTGAAGCGTGGTTTTGCACGCAATTTCCTCGTCCCACAGGGCAAGGCTTTTGAAGCGACAGCAGGCAATCTTCGCAACATCAACCATCTGAAGGCCGCACGCGCTGAGCGTGAAGCCAAGGAACTGCAGGAAGCGGAGAAGACCGCCTCCAAGCTGAAGAAACTGAAGCTGAAGCTCACCCTTCAGACGGGCCAGGGCGGCAAAGCCTTCGGTTCCATCACCAACATGGACATCGCCAAGGCCGTGGCCGAAAGCTCTGCCAAGGTGGAACTCGACCGTCACCTGATCCAGCTCGAGAAGCCAATCAAGAGCACGGGCGTCTTCGAAATCCCGGTGAAGCTTCACGCTGACGTGAGCTGCTTCCTGAAGCTGACCGTGGTCGCCGATTCCGACGCCGCTGCTGGTGACACCGAAGAAGCTGCTGAATAAGCAACCCTTTAAAAACCCCAAAAAGCCGCGCACCTTCACTGGGCGCGGTTTTTTTATGCCCCTGCGGTGGCAAGCGAGCAAGGACGTGATACCCCCACATCTTGTAGCCCAACCCTTTCGCTTCGCAGCAAAGCCGCCCGAGGGGAGCGCGGAGACTCTTCTCCGCAAGCCGAAAAAGATGCGGCAAAGCCGCCACCCTATTCAATGAAGGTGACGAACCAACATTGAGGTGCGCTAAAAAGGTTAAGTGAAGAGCTCACAACATCAATTCCCCCCGATTCAATTTCACATAGGCATTCCAAGAAGCAGATCATGCAGAACCCGAATCTTCGGGGGTTGCTCGCAAGCATCAGCCCGTTTATCGCGTTCCTTCCCTCCCTTTTCCCATGACGTTGCGTTTTCTCCTCTCCCTCACCTGCCTGCTGGCCTCCCCGGCCCTGGCGGCCCCTGTGTCCCTGTTTGATGGCAAGACCTTCCAAGGCTGGGAGGGCGAGACCTCCAAGGTGTGGCGCATTGTGGATGGCACCATCGTGGGTGGCTCCCTGGCTGGGAATCCGCAGAATGAGTTTTTGGCGACCAAAAAGCCTTACCGCAATTTCCACCTGAAGCTGGAGTACAAGCTGACCGGCACCGAGGGTTTTGTGAATGGCGGCGTGCAGTTCCGCAGCGTGCGCATTCCCAATCCGCCTAACGAAATGTTCGGCTACCAGGCAGACATCGGGGCTGGCTACAGCGGCTGCCTTTACGATGAATCTCGCCGCAAGGTGATGCTGGCCAAAGCGGTGAAGGAGATCATCGAAAAGGCCGAGAAACCCGGTGAGTGGAACACCTATGAGATCATCGCCGAGGCCGAGCGCATCCGCATCCCGGTGAACGGGGTCCGCACGGTGGACTATACCGAACGTGCGCCGGACATCGCGCCGAAGGGCCTCATCGCGCTGCAGATCCACGGCAAATGCAAGGCGGAGATCGCCTTCCGCAACATCGTGATTGATGAGATGCCGGACGCACTGGTGCCGGGGCAGAAGGAAATCCTCAACCGCTTTGGCGATCCCGATGCGGCCCAGGCCCCTGCCCAACCTTTCAAGGACGGCAAGTTTGCGGTGCAGCCGGGCGAGATCCTGGTGATGGCAGGCCAGACCAACCTGGTGCGTGAGCAGAAGTCCGGCGAGCTGGAGGCCGCCATGACACAAGGTCTGGCGGAGAAGGCCCTGCGCTTTCGCAGCATGGCCTGGGAAGGCGACACCGTGTATGAGCAGTGGCGCGACCTGAACTTCGGCGACTGGAAGGGCCAGCTGCAGGCCGTGGGCGCAGGCACCGTGATCGCCCAGTTTGGCCAGGTGGAGTCCTTTGACGGCAAGGCGCGGCTGGCGGAGTTCCAGTCGGCTTATCATCGTTTGTTAGACCAGTTCAGCGCCGTCACCCCTCGACTGATTCTCATCGGCCCGATGCCCTTTGAAAAGACCGACGCCCCTCATGCGCCGGACCTCACGCTGCGCAATGACGACGTGGCTCTCTATGCCAATGCGGTGCGGGACATCGCCAAACAGCGCGGGGCCATCTACGTGGACCTTTACACCCCGCTGTCTGAGCGCAACAGCAGCGCGCCACGGCTGACGGACAACGGCCTGCATCTCAATGAAGAAGGCCTGAAGGTGGTGGCCAGACTGGTGGCCGGGCAACTCGGCATCTCCACCAGCGAGGCGGATGACCTGACCAAGCTGAAGGCCGCCATCGTGGAAAAGAACCGCCTGTGGTTCGACTGCTGGCGTCCGGCAAACTGGTCCTTTGTGTATGGGGACCGGGTGACTCAGATGTTTGGCAAACCGGCCGAGGCGGCGCCTTCCCTGCGCGAGAGCTTTGAGAGCTACAAGCCGCTGGTGGCCG